>CANRSQ010000073.1 GCA_947642475.1 uncultured Mycoplasmatota bacterium | reverse complement strand
GATTCTGATGAGGACCTATTTTTTACTCCCCACTAGATTCTGAAGAGCCAAAAAAGCTAGCTTTTTAGTTTAACCTTTCACTAGCTTTGGCATTTAAACTTAAATCGGCTCTTCTGCCTAATTTATAGGCGTAGTAACCAGCGGCGCCTATCATGGCTGCGTTATCTGTGCAATATTTAATTTCTGGAATAATTAGGTTTATATTATTTTCTTCGCATTCTTTTGTTAATCTTTCTCTTAATCCTTTATTAGCGGCAACTCCGCCAGCAACTATTAAATTTTTAACATTGTATGTTTTTAAAGCTTTCATTGTCTTTTTGGTTAAGATTTCAACAACTCGATTTTGAAATGATGTTGCCATATTTTCTGGGATAATTTCATTTCCTCTTTGTTTTTCATTATGAACCAGATTGATAACTGCGCTTTTTAATCCACTAAAACTAAAATTATAACTATCATCATCAAGTGGGAGTGGAAGATTGTATGTATCTTCTCCTTGATGAGCTAGTTTATCAACTAGTGGTCCTCCAGGATATGGAACGTTTATAACTCTAGCTACTTTATCGTAAGCTTCTCCTACGGCATCGTCTAATGTTCCTCCTAGTTTTTCAAAACTATAATCTTCTTTCATATATATTAAGTCGGTATGTCCTCCACTAATTACTAATGCAATAAGAGGAAATTCTAGTCTCTGTACTAGGTTGTTGGCATATATATGTCCAGCGATATGATGAACGGGAATTAGTGGTTTATTATAAGTAAAAGCAAGTGTCTTAGCAGCCATTAATCCTATTAATAATGATCCTATTAATCCTGGACCATAGGTGACGGCAATGGCTGTTATATCGTCCATGGTCATATTTGCTTTAGTTAGGGTTTTTTCTATAACCAATGTTATATTTTCAATATGCATACGACTGGCTATTTCTGGAACTACTCCACCATAATTAGCGTGGGTATCCATTTGTGAAAGAACAACAGTTGCGATTTCTTCTTGTCCGTCTTTAATTATTGAAACACTTGTCTCATCACAACTAGATTCGATTGCTAAAATATATGTGTTCATTATTTCACCTCTATTTCTTTAATCATTAAATAGGCTTCTTTTCCTTCATAGTAGTTAGGTCTAATACCTTGTTTTATAAATCCATGTTTTAAATATAAATTAATTGCGTCTGTGTTGGTGCTTTCAACTTCTAAACTAACACTTGTACAATTATTTTTTTGCATATCATTAATTGCATATTCTAATAGTTTTCCACCAATTCCTTTGTTTCTATGACTTGGTAATGTAATTATATAGTTAATTTCTCCTCGTTCATAAATGATACTGTACGATACGATTCCTATTATATTATTATCGCAATATATTGCAGCTTTTTCAAATGGGTCATTACTTATTTGATAGCCATGAAAATATTCTTTTAATATTGGAGAAACTTCATCTAAATTAGTCGTTTCTTGTATCATTTTTCTTATTTAAATTTTCTTCGGCTTCAGTTAGTTTTAAATATTTTGGATTTACGGTATGTGGATTTTCTCCAATATCCTGTTTGTGTTTTTTTATGACTTTTAAAACATCTATTTGAGGTTTTAGTCCACCAAAATTATCATAACTAACATAGGTTCCATCTGTATTAATATCATCTAATAGAATATGTTTATCTTCTTCTATAACATTTAGATTATTATCATAAACTCCAGCAAATACATAACCTCTTCTTGCGTCTATTAATGCAATATTGTTTTTTGTATTTGGTGTGCTTGCAATAACTTCTAATGATGAGATAGGCACGATAGGGATATTTAGAGTCCATGCCATTGTTTTTGCCACGGTTAACCCAACTCGTATACCCGTAAATGATCCGGGACCGGTCGTTACAAATATTTTATCTAAATCCTGTGGGGTTAAATTTGTTTTTTGAAATGCTTCTTCTATAACTGGCATAATTGTGCTGGACATATCTTTTCCTGTCTCTTTGTTGTAAATATAGGCTACCACATCATCAATAATAATAGCGACTACTAAAGTAGCAGTCGCTGAATTTATAAATAAATATTTCATAATACTGCCTCGCATAATTCTTCGTATTGTTTTCCATGTGGAGTTACAAGCAATATACGAGAGTTTTCCCCAGCTACTTTAAATTTTATATCTAGCCTTTCTTCTGGTAAGATATCTTTAATTGTATTAGCCCATTCTATAATTACTACACCATCTTTGGTAAAGTATTCTTCTATTCCAACACCTTCAGTATTCCCATCTAAGCGATAAACATCCATGTGATATAGCGGTAATTCTCCATCATATTCTTTAATTATATTAAATGTTGGAGACGTAACGTTTTCATCAATGCCTAAAGCATTTGCGAATGCTTTAGTAAACATAGTTTTACCACTGCCTAATTCGCCATTTAAACAAATAACCATATTTGGAAATTTTTCAGATTCTAAGTTTTGTGCGAATTCTATTGTTTCCATCTCACTGCGCATTGTTAATCTGTGTTCCATATATTATCACCAAATTAATTATATCAAAAAGCTAAGCTTATTTACAATAGTTTTTGATACTTTTTAAAATATCGTTATTTGTTTAAATAAATTTTACTTTTTCTATACTAAATTTTACAATTATACATTTAAATATAATTAATAATGTTATTATGTTTTTTTATTTTTGTTATATTTTAATTTATACGAAGGTAATTTTATCGCGAATTATACCAAATTAAAATAAAAAAAAAGACTTTACGCCTTTAATGCACAAAAAAAATTTGCAACGTCCTATTTTCGCTTACACTATCTTCGGCGTTGAAGTGCTTAACTTCTGTGTTCGGGATGGGAACAGGTGTATCCACTTCGCTATCGTCACAAATTAAATATAGAGAAATAATTCTCTGAAAACATGATAATGTGAATTGTAAGGATATCTCCTAGAAAAAATTTAATAGGATTAAATCCTCGATCTATTAGTACTAGTCAGCTCAACATGTCGCCATGCTTCCACCTCTAGCCTATCAACCTCATCGTCTTTGAGGGATCTTACTTTATAAAAATGGGAAAACTCATCTTGAAGTTGGCTTCCCGCTTAGATGCTTTCAGCGGTTATCCATTCCATACATAGCTACTCTGCACTGCAACTGGCGTTACAACAGATACACCAGAGGTATGTCCATTCCGGTCCTCTCGTACTAGGAACAGCTCTCCTCAATTTTCCTACGCCCACGACGGATAGGGACCGAACTGTCTCACGACGTTCTGAACCCAGC
>CANRSQ010000072.1 GCA_947642475.1 uncultured Mycoplasmatota bacterium | reverse complement strand
AGGAAAAACACCGTTTCATTGCTGATTCGGTGTTTTTGTTTAGTCTTCTGACTTCAGTAAGTAAATAAGGATTAATATCAATATGATATATTTCATAGACTTCTTCTTTCATAGGACATCACCTCCGTTCTTTATAAAATTTTATATTGAACAGAGATTAGAAAAACACCTAACACAAATGTATCTCTACCTCAATTATACATAAAGTTAATTTGCCGTGCAATAGAATACTTAATATTTGTCTAAAAATAGATTTATTTTACGAAATATGGTAAAATTAATATTAGAGGTGAGTTTGATGGGGGATGAAATAATTACACGTATATTTTTGATGATACTTATTTCTTTCTTGTTTGTGGCTTTAGTTATGCCATTTATTAAAAAATTAGCTTTTCATATTGGGGCTTTGGATGTTCCGAGATCTGAAGAAGGTCATAGACATATTCATAAAAAAACAACACCAAAGCTTGGAGGCCTTGCGATATTTTTAGGTTTTCTATTTAGCTATATGATATTTGGTGAGCATAGTAGTACAATGAATTCTATTTTAATAGGTAGTTTCTTAATTGTTTTAACTGGTATTATTGATGATATTCATTCTATTAAGGCTTCAGTTAAATTTATTGGTCAATTGGCTGCGGCTTGTGTTGTTGTATTTTATGGTGGAATATTACTTCAAGATATAAGTGCTTTTGGTTTTTATATTGATTTTGGGGTTTTAGCTTATCCAATAACTGTATTATTTATTGTGGCTTGTATTAATTGTCTTAACTTAATTGATGGACTAGATGGCCTTGCTGGCGGAATTAGTGCGATATACTATTTAACAATTGGTATTATTGCGGCTATTATGGGTAAATTAGGATTAGATGTTACTTTAACATTTATTATGTTTGGTGCGGTTTTAGGATTCTTAGTTCATAATTTCCATCCGGCTACGATATTTGCGGGTGATTCTGGTTCTATGTTTATGGGATTTATGGTGGCGGTTATTGCGTTACTTGGATTTAAAAATGTAACTTTAACTTCATTTATTGTTCCTTTATTGATTTTGGCAATTCCAATTTTAGATACTTTCTTTGCGATTGTAAGAAGAAAATTGCAAGGTAAAAGTTTTTCAACACCAGATAAGTTACATATTCATCATCAATTTTTAAATATGAATTTTTCTTATAGAACATCAGTGTTGATTATATATGCGATTCAAATTTTATTTGCGGTAGCTTCTATTGTTTATGTTCTTAAAGATAGACAGCTTGGTTATATTCTTTATACTATATTAGTTATTATTGTAATGTTATTAGTACTTAAAACTGATGTTGTATTTGATCACAAACAACTTGAAAAAAAATTAAAATCGCTTAAAAAATAATTATGCTTAATCGCATAATTTTTTTGTTTTCGGATAATACTAAAAATGGTGATTTTATGGAAAAGGAATTAATTGATTTATTTGATGTGATAATGCGTTGCTTTGTTTCCTTGGTTGTCTTATTTTTGGTTACTAAAATGATTGGGAAAAAGCAGGTTTCACAGTTTAGTGTTTTTGATTATGTAATTGGGATATCTATTGGTAATTTTGCGGCTGAGATGGCGCTTAATTTAGATTCTAAATATTTACATGGTATTATTGCGGTTATTGTTTTTGGTTTGGTGGCATATCTTGTTTCTTTACTTTCTATGAAGAGTTTACGTCTGCGTAAATTCTTTATTGGTGATCCGACTATGTTAATTCAAGATGGTAGAATATTATATGAAAATTTACGTAAAACTAAGTTTGATATTAATGATTTATTGGAGGAATGTAGAATAAATGGATATTTTGATATTTCGGAAGTTGATTATGCTTTAATGGAGGCCAATGGTGAAATTAGCTTTTTGGCTAAGCCTGATTATCAGACACCAATTAATAAGGATTTGGATATTAAAAAGAAGAAATCTGGTTTATGTGCGAATTTAATTGTTGATGGTCAGATTATTGATAAATCTTTATCTATAATGCATAAGGATGAGGCTTGGCTTATGCATGAACTTAAGGTTAAAGGATTTAAACTTGATGAGGTTTTATTAGCTACTTTGGATTTAGATGATAAGTTTTTAGTTTACGGAAAAAATGTAAATACTGAGGGTTATGATGAACTTGGGTAGATTTTATTTATAATTTTTTGTTATAATTTAGTATAGGGTGGTAGTATGAAGAGACATTTTTGTGCATCAGCTTTTGTTATTAATCCTGATACTAAAAAGATTTTATTAGTGAAACATCATTTATGGGATAAATGGGTTCAACCTGGTGGCCATATTGAAGATGATGAAACTCCAGAAGAGGCTGCTGTTAGAGAAGTTTTTGAAGAAACTGGTGTTAAAGTTAGTTTAATTGGTGAACGTTTTCCTAGAGAAGATGATATGATTAGACCGCTTGGAATTCAATGTAATCGTAAAGATAATGGTGATAAGCATATTGATATTATTTATGCGGCTACTCCTAACAATACTGAGGCTGAACTTGTAATTAGTAATGAAAGTTATGATATTGGATGGTTTTCAAGACGCGAACTTGAAAATTTACCTGTATTTCCTGATGTAAAAATTACAATGGATTATATTTTAAGGGAATATTTTAAAGTAAATTAAAAATTAGGATTTTGTTTCCTAATTTTTTAATTTGCTGTCACCTGTTTTATAATCGATTTCTATATCGTCTTGAACATTATAAACAAATACGTTGAATGATATTCCTTTACCTTTATCTTCTACTGATAATGCTTCGATTTGAATGCCATTTGCGAGAAGATTATTTCCTTCGTATATTGGTGTTACTCTATATAGTACATGGTTGTTTGTAGCATTTACATAATCAGCTACTTTGTTTTCGAATTCTAACATTCCTTCGGTGTTCATTTGTCTGGTACATGTTATGAGGTTTTTTTCATTGGCGTTTTCGCCTGTTAATTGATAACCGATTAGGTGGCATCTATTGTATAAATATTTTCCATTAACATTATCATATTTTATGGTGTGCCAACCTGTTGGTTTTATCATACCAATTGATCCTCTTTTTTCAGTAGGAATTGTGTCTATACTGACATTGGCATAGGCTGTTCTTGCTCTTCCTAGATAATCCAAATCACTATAGTTTTCGAACGAATCTGTGGTGTAATCTTCTTCTGTAAATGTTGGGATGTTTTCATTTATTATTACATAGTCTTTTCCGTTATATTCTGGGATTTCTTCTATATTATATGATTGTGTTATTTCTTCTTTTGGAATAACTTTATATATTAAATTGTCTATATCGTCTTTATAGTATGCTAGAACACTGACTATTAATATTATGATAAGACTAAGGATTAAACTATTTCGCTTTTTTTTACTCATATACTTCACCT
>CANRSQ010000071.1 GCA_947642475.1 uncultured Mycoplasmatota bacterium | reverse complement strand
GCTGGGCAATGGTTGTTTGTACAATAATAAGCTGCTTCTTCATTATTTCTTGTAAGTGGTTCATGACACATTGGACATTCTTTAATCATTTCGAATGGTTTTTCTGTTCCATCTCTTCTTTCTTTGATAACTTTTACGACTTCTGGTATGACGTCGCCGGCTTTTTTGATAGCTACTATATCACCAACTCTAATGTCTTTTGATTTCACATAATCTTCGTTGTGAAGGGTGGCTCTAGAAATCACTGATCCCATAACTCTTACTGGTTCTAAATCAGCACTTGGAGTTACTTGACCTGTTCTTCCAACGGTGAATATTATATCGGTTACCTTGGTTAATACTTCTTCGGCTGGAAATTTATAGGCGGTTGCCCATTTTGGATTTCTAGCAGTAAAACCTAATCTTTTTTGATCATCTAAATTATTTACTTTGATTACTATTCCGTCTATTTCATATGGTAAGTTTTTTCTGTTTTCTGTCCAGTAATCTATATAATCAATTAGTTCTTTTATATTGTTTATTTTTTTATTATTTGGGTTTGTTACAAAACCTAGTTCTTTCATAAATTTTAAGGCATCTTCGTGTGTATAGATATTATAGTCTTCTGGGTCTGGTAGATGGTAGATAAAGCAGTCTAGATTTCTTGAGGCTGCGACTTTGGAATCTAATTGTCTTACACTTCCAGCGGCAGCGTTTCTTGGGTTGGCAAAGTTTTCACCATTTTCATTTAGCTTTTGGAATGAGGCTTTACTCATGTATATTTCTCCGCGAACTTCTATATCTATTTCTTTATTTAGAGTAAGTGGGATACTTTTAATTGTTCTGGCATTATGGGTAATATCTTCGCCTGTAACTCCATCTCCCCTTGTTGCAGCTCTTACTAATTTTCCTTTTTTATATACTAAAGATACTGATAGTCCATCTATTTTTAGTTCGGCTACGTATTTGGGATTTTTTACTGTTTTTTTAATTCTTTCATCGAAATTCATTATTTCTTCTTCATTAAAAACGTTACCTAGTGATAACATTGGTATTTCATGGGTAACTTTTTTAAATTCATCAATAACTTGTCCTCCAACTCTTGTAGTTGGTGAATCTTCTCTTTTTAGGTTTGGATATTTTTCTTCTAGTGTGGTAAGTTCTTGCATATACCTATCATACTCTTGGTCAGTTATTGTTGGTTTATCTAAGGTATAGTATTCGTAGTTTGCTTTATCTATTAGTTTTATTAATTCATCTATTCTTTGTTCTATCATGTTTTCACCCTAGTTTTATTATACCAACATTGTCCACTTTTATCAATGAAAAAAGCAGCTTTTAAACTGCTTATTAGTGGTCTTTATTTAAGGCACTATATGTAATTGCGAATACGGCTAAACCTATTAGAAAAAAGGCAATCCACATAATTGGGTTATCATGGTTTGATTCTATCCAAGATCTAATTGGTGCTACCCACTCGTTTAATGTTTCTACTATTCCTAAAATCATTTTATTCCACCTTTCTTATACTTTTATGACCTTTCATTATTTTAATGATACCATATTTTTGTGAAAATGCAATAGTGAGGATGCTGCCTATAGCGATGACTATTCCTTCTCCATATGTATTATGTATAACTTTATCTCCAACGCTATATGTGGCATTTTCATCAATCATTTCTTTTTTGGTAAATTTTGGTTTTTCTTCTGGAACGTCAGAATCTAAATATTCTTTATTTATTTCTTCAATGAATCTGCTTGGTGGATTGGCCTGAGTATTACCATAAAGCATTCTTCTTTTGGCATTAACTATGGTTAATGTTTTTTTAGCTCTGGTAACGGCTACATAGCACAGTCTTCTTTCTTCTTCAATGTCATCGCTGGAGTCCATGCAATTTACATGTGGGAAGATTCCTTCTTCTAGTCCTATTATAAATACGTGATCGAATTCTAGTCCTTTTGCAGAGTGTATTGTCATTAGTGTTACGACATCGGTGTTGTTTTTGTGTTCCTCGATATCGGACACAAGACTTATTTCCATTAAAAATTCATCTAGTGAGATTATTCCTCTACTTTCTTCGAAGTTTTTAGTGATTGATTTAAATTCTTCTAAGTTTTCTAATCTAACTTCGGCTTCTAATGTTTTTTCATTTTCTAGTTCTTTTTTTATTCCTGTTTCATTTAGAATTAAATCAACTAAATCGGTTAGTGAAATATCTTCGCTTTGTTTTTTTATTCGTTCAATTATTTTTTTAAATTCTAATTCTTTCCCACTTGTGATGGCCTCATACATACTGGTTCCGTTTGTTGTGGCTTTAATGGCTAAATTTTCGATTGTTTTTGGCCCTATTTGTCTTTTTGGAACGTTTATGACTCTCATTAAACTGACATCGTCATTTTGATTATATATTAGTTTTAAATAGCTGATTAAATCTTTTATTTCTTTTCGATTATAGAAGTAAAAACTACCTACTACTTTATAGGGAATATTTTCTCTTAATAAGGCTTCTTCCATATTTCTTGATTGGGCATTGGTTCTATAAAGGACGGCTATTTCTTCTCTTTTTTCACCACTTTTAATTAGTCTTTTGATGCGGTCCATAACGTAATGGGCTTCATCTTGTTCATCATATGAACGGTGATATTTTATTTTTGTTCCTTCTTCGTTATTTGTCCACAATATTTTTTCTTTTCTTTTTTTATTATTTTTGATAATGTCATTAGCGACATTTAATATGTTACTGGTTGAACGATAGTTTTCTTCTAATAAAATTACATTGGCGTTTGGATAATCTTTTTCGAAGTTTAAAATGTTTCTGTAGTTAGCGCCTCTAAAGCCATATATTGATTGATCTATGTCGCCAACTACACATATATTTTTATATTTGGCACTTAGCATTTTTATTAATATATATTGAGCTTCATTGGTATCTTGATACTCGTCTACTAATAGATATTTAAATCTTTCTTGATATTTTTGTAATATATCTGGGTATTTTTGAAAAAGTTTGATTGGTAAAACTAATAGATCATCAAAGTCAACTGAATTATTTTGTTTTATTTTCTTTTCGTATTTTCTAAAGACGTCGGTTATTATTTGTTCATAATCGGAATTAGCAAATCTACTATAACTTTCGGCATCTAGTAGTTCGTTTTTTGCACTACTGATTTTGTTTTTGATTGCTCTTGGGTTATACACTTTTGTATCTAGGTTCATTTCTTTTAGAATTTTTTTGATAACGGTTAGGGTATCGTCACTATCGAGGATGGTAAAGTTTTTTTGAAATCCTAGTTTTTCATAATTTTCTTTTAATAGTAAAAGTCCTAGTGAATGGAATGTTGATATTTGTATGTTGTAGGCTACTGGACCTAACATATTTAAGACACGTTCTTTCATTTCTTTTGCAGCTTTATTGGTAAAGGTTATTGCAAGAATGTTATGTGGATCTATGTCTTTTTCATTTACTAGATAAGCGACTTTTGTGGTTAAAACTTTTGTTTTTCCACTTCCGGCTCCTGCTAGAATTAAAATTGGTCCATCTGTTATATCTACGGCTTCTTTTTGTTTGTTATTTAAATTTGTTAAATCCATATTATCACCT
>CANRSQ010000070.1 GCA_947642475.1 uncultured Mycoplasmatota bacterium | reverse complement strand
GTATGATCTTTACCAGCTGAACGAGTATTAGTTAAATTCTTACTCTTAACCGCATTAACAGCTAAATCTTTATCTTGGTTAGCCTCACCAACAATCATACCTTCATAAACTTCCATACCAGGTTCAATAAACATAATACCACGATCTTCTAAAGAACCTAAAGCATAAGCAGTAGCTTTTCCGTTTTCCATAGACACTAATACACCATTTTTTCTTTGACCAACAGCATTAGAAGCCATAGGCGCATATTCCTTAAACGTATGATTAATAATACCATAACCCTTAGTAAGAGTCATAAAATCAGTCATAAAACCAATTAACCCACGTGAAGGAATAGTATAATTAAGTCTTACTTGTTGCTCACGGTTTTCCATATTTTCCATATTTCCACCACGAGTTCCAAGCATTTCAATTACATTTCCAACATATTCCTCAGGAACATCAATTTGAACATCTTCATAAGGTTCACAAATTACCCCATCAATTTCCTTAGTAATAATTTGTGGCTTAGAAACTTGAAGTTCATAACCCTCACGGCGCATATTTTCAATTAAAATGGATAAATGAAGTTCACCACGTCCAGAAACCATCCAAGATTCAGAATCAACTTGTCTAACCTTTAAAGATACATCTCTTTCAGTCTCTTTCATAAGACGTTCTTCAATTTTTCTAGCTGTAACAAATTTTCCCTCTTTACCACTAAATGGACTAGTATTAACTCCAAAAGTCATTTGTAAAGTAGGTTCATCAATACGTAATTTAGGTAAAGCTTCTTCCTTACCAACTTCACAAACAGTTTCCCCTACTGAAATATCAGGTAAACCAGCAATCGCCACAATATCACCAGCATGGGCTTCTTCAAGTTCAATCTTATTAAGACCTAAATAACCAAATATCTTTTGAATTCTAAATTGCTTAATACTACCATCAAGACGAACGCAAGATACTAAACTATTAAGTTTCATAGTTCCTCTCTTAACAAGACCAATTCCCATTCTACCAACGAAATCATTATAATCAAGAAGCGCAGGTTGGAATTGTAAAGAACCTTCTTCACTAACCTTAGGTTCTGGAATATGATTAATAACAGTATCTAAAATAGGATCCATAGTTTCCTTTTGCGTACCAACATCAGGATCTAAACTAGAAGTTCCAGCAAGACCAGAAGCATAAATAACAGGGAACTCTAATTGTTCAATACTAGCGTCAAGTTCAATAAATAAATCTAAAACCTCATCGACAACTTCTTTAGGACGAGCAGAATCCTTATCAACCTTATTAACTACAACAATAGGTGTAACACCTGCTTCTAAAGCTTTTTTAAGAACAAAACGAGTTTGAGGCATAGTTCCTTCATAAGCATCAACAACAAGTAAAACACCATCAACCATATTCATAATTCTTTCAACTTCACCACCAAAATCTGCATGGCCTGGAGTATCTAGAATATTAATACGTACACCCTTGTAATCAATAGCCGTAGTCTTAGCTAAAATAGTAATTCCACGTTCTCTTTCAATAGCATTAGAATCCATTACACAATTTACAACTTCTTCATTATCTCTGAAAGTTCCAGACATTTGTAATAACTTATCAACCAAAGTAGTTTTACCATGGTCAACGTGAGCAATAATTGCAATATTTCTTTTATTCATAAAAAAAACACTCCCTTTAAAAAACTAAAATCAATTATAGCACTTATACACAAAAAAGTAAACAAAAAGGCTTAAAGTTCAACACTCTAAACCAACTCAGTTTCATATAAATGTCGGTATTCATCACAAGATTTCATAAGTTCATCATGTGTTCCAGAAGCTATAACCCTACCATCATCAACAAATAAAATCCTATCACTATTAATAACAGTCGATAAACGATGCGCAATAATTAAAATAGTATATTCGCCCTTCATATTATTAATAGCCCCTTGTATTTCCTTCTGAGTTTCGTTATCCAAAGCCGAAGTAGCCTCATCAAACAAAATAATTTCCGTTTTCTTAAGTAACGCACGAGCTATCGCCAGTCTCTGTCTTTGACCACCAGATAACGTAACGCCACCTTCGCCAACTAAAGTATCGTATTTATCCGGTAAAGTCATAATATAATCATGAATTTGGGCAAGCTTACAAGCCTGGGTCATTTCATCATCAGTCATATCTTCCTTAACTAAAGCCAAATTTTCCCTAATAGAAAAGTTAAATATATAAGGGTCCTGTGTAATCAAAGACATATTGCCCCTAATAGAATCACAAGTTAAAGAATTAATATCATAACCATCAATCATAATAGAACCATCATTAACCTCATATAACTTAGTTATCAAATTAAATATAGTACTTTTCCCACTTCCGCTTTTACCAACAAAAGCAACAGTTTCATTCTCATTAATCTTAAAACTTAAATTTTTAAGAATCATTTCATCATTATATCCAAAAGAAACATTCTTAAATTCGAAATTTCCACTAGCTTTTTCAATAGTCTTAGAACCAAATTCCTCTTTTTCAAATTTCTTGTGGGAAATGATTTCAAAAATACGGTTACAACTCAAATTATAATCTTTCAAATACTGAGTTATATAATTAAAGTTTTCAAGTAAACCAAACACTTTATCCTGATAAGTATATAAAACAATAAATCCTGCAAAAGTAAGCAAATTATGCTTAATCAAAATAACCGCTAAAATAATAAATCCAAATTTACCTAAATTTTCAATTATACTAATCCCAGTCCATAACATCGCATCCTGTTTTCCAAGTTTATAGCGCATTTGATTAGACGCAGTAAATCTGTCCCTCATTTTCTTAGTAAACCCATTTATTGCATTAAGTACTTTAATATCCTTAAGACCACGTATTAATTCAGACACAATACCCGTATTATTCTCATTAATCTTCCTAATTTCCTTATCAATTTTAAAATAATACTTAAATCTCAAATGATTAAATAAAGTAACCAAAGCTACAATAGCCACATAATAACAAAATACATATTTATTAACAACAAATACCGCTATCATAATACCTAAATTAGCCATAGTAGTAATAATTGTATGCGAAAGCTCTGTAAATACATATTTAATGTTATTACAATCATTGTTTATTCTATCCGCAAAAACACCAGAAGAATTAGTTGATAACTCCTTTTGCTTTAAAAATAAAGTTTCTTCAGCTAAAGTACACTGTAATTTAACCAAAAGTCCCCTACTAAATTTATTAGATGCAAAATTACCAAACATCCAAAATAACCAAGTACCAACTGAAAGTAAAAATATATAAAATCCAGTAGTAATCAAATTATTAATATTTTGATTAGTAATTTCAATAATTAACTGAGCCACCAATAATGGATTCAAAACATTACAAATTATAGACAATACCCCAAAGAAAATATATATAAATAAATATCTCCTGTATCCTTTAGAATATTGCCAAGACTTCTTCAAATTATAAAACGTATTTTTCATAATAAATCTCACCTCACAAAAACAACACAATATAATTGTACCATTTTTTAAATTCAAATACAACATATAATAACACACCACAATGCTTTATGCAATAATCTTATCAACAACTCTCTTAAA
>CANRSQ010000069.1 GCA_947642475.1 uncultured Mycoplasmatota bacterium | reverse complement strand
GAGGCTAAAGCGATTAAATCGTCGCTTGCTGATTTGATTAAGGAAATAAATTTACTTACTAAATATAAGGATGAAGATGAAATCAGAAATTCTATTTTTATGACTAAGGATTATGCGCTAGTGATTGTGGAGATTCTTTTGGAGTTAGATAGAAGAGTTAATGATTTTAAATATGAAAATGAGGCTTATGAATTTACGGATATCGCAAAAATGGCGATAAGTATTTTAGAGAAACATAATGATGTTCGGGAAGAACTTAAGCATAAATATAAGGAAATTTTGATTGACGAGTATCAAGATACAAATGACTTACAGGATTTATTTATTTCTTATATTTCTAATGATGATGTTTATATGGTTGGTGATGTTAAACAATCTATTTATCGTTTTAGAAATGCAAATCCATTGTTATTTAAGGGTAAGTATGATAGTTATTCTAATAACGATGGTGGAATGAAAATTGATTTGAATAAGAATTTTAGGTCACGTAAGGATGTTACTGAGAATATTAATTTGATTTTTAATATGATTATGGATGATGAAATAGGCGGTGCTGATTATATAAGTAGTCATCAAATGGTGTTTGGAAATACGGCTTATGATAATGTGGATAATGAAGATTATTCAATGGAAATTTTAAATTATGAAATGCCTTCCGATAAGTATTTTTCTAAGGAAGAAATTGAAATCTTTATGGTGGCTAGAGATATTCAAAATAAGGTTAATAATCATTTTAAGGTTATGGATCAGGATACTTTGGAAGAGCGTGATATTACTTATGGTGATTTTGCGATTTTAATGGATAGGGCTACTTCTTTTGAAAAGTATAAAAAGGTATTTGAATATCTTAATATTCCGCTTACTATTTATAGAGATACTAGTGTATCTGATTCAGTGGATATTTTACTTATTAAAAATTTATATAATTTAATTATTTCTATTAGTGAAAAAAGGTATGATACTTTATTTAAGTATTCGTTTATGTCTATTGCTAGGTCATATTTATTTAATATGCCTGATGATGAAATTTTTAGGGTTTTTAAGGATAATAAGTTTTATGAAACTGAGATTTTTAGGAAGTGTAAGAGTATTGCGGATGAGTTAGATGTTCTTAGCAATAAGGAATTATATGATAGGATTATTTATGATTTTGATTTTTACAAAAGAATAATAACTACGGGCAATATTGATAATCATTTAGTTACTTTGGAGTCTATTGGTAAGATTGTTTCTAATGTCAGTGATTTTGGTTATACGCCTAAGGAATTTTTGGATTATTTAAATGATATTTCTGATGAGGGCCTTGATATTAAGTTATCTTTGAATAAGGATTCTAGTAATTCGGTTAAAATTATGACTATCCATGCGTCTAAAGGTCTAGAATATCATGTGTGTTATTTCAGCGGTCTTTATAAGAAATTTAATATTGATGACTTGAAGAATAAGTTTTATTTTTCTAATGATTATGGTATTTTGATTCCTTATATGGATAGAGGCCTTAAAAATACAATTTTGAAGACTTTATTTAAGCAGAAATATATTCATGCAGAGGTTTCTGAGAAGCTTAGATTATTTTACGTGGCTTTAACTAGGGCGCGTGAAAAAATGGTTATGATTTGTGAACTTAAGCCTAATATTCTTAGTTTTAAGGATAATGGAATTATTAATAATGAAGTGCGTCAGAAGTATTTATCTTTTAATGATATGCTTTCTTCGGTATCTGATTATATAGGTAAGTATGTTAGGAATGTAGATATTAATAAATTAGGTCTTACTAAGGATTATAATTTGACTAAGAAGTCTAATTATAAGGAAAGTCTGGAATTAAGTGACGATGTGATTGTGGTTAATGAATATGCGGGCGAGGCCAAAGAAATTATTAATAAAAGATTTTCTAAGGATAACCACAGTTTATATTCTAGGGAAGAGGCTAGTAATATTAAGTTAGGTTTGGAGATGCATTCGTTATTTGAACTTATAGATTTTTCTAATCCTGATTATAGTGGTGTAGATGAATTTAAGAAGAGAAAAGTAGAATGTTTTATTAATTCTGGTATTTTAGATGGTTCTATTAATTTATATAAGGAATATGAATTTATTTATGAGGTAGATGGTAAGTCTATGCATGGATTTATTGATTTATTAATTGAATATGATGATAGGTTTACAATTGTTGATTATAAGCTTAAAAATACTACTGATGAGGCTTACATGAAGCAGTTAAATGGTTATCGTGATTATATTATGAGTATTAGTGATAAACCGGTAGACATTTATTTATACTCGATTATTGACGAAAAACTTGTTAAATTGAATTAGAAAAGGTAATATCTTTGTGAGATATACCTTTTTTAGATTGTAAATGTCAAAAAGGTGTTAAATGATGATATAATTATGATGAAGGGTGGTTTTAATCATGAAGTATGATGTTGTAATAGTTGGAGCAGGACCTGCAGGATTATTTGCGGCTTATGAACTTATTACTAATAATAAGGATTTAAAAATTTTGTTATTAGATGAAGGTAGATTTGCGAATAAACGTGTATGTCCGATGACTGTTAAAAAGGAATGTGTTAATTGTACTACTTGTAATATTCTTTCTGGTTATGGTGGAGCTGGAACTTTTTCTGATGGAAAACTTAATTTTATTCCAAAACTTGGTAAGAGTGATTTATTTAAATATATGGATGAGGAAACTGCGAATAAATTAATTGATTATGCGGAAGAAATTTTTACTAAATTTGGTATGGATAGTGATGTTTATCCCTCTAATATGGACGAGGCTTTAAAAATTAAAAGTAAGGTCGCTTTAGTTGGTGCGAGATTATTACTTATTAAACAAAAACATTTGGGTAGTGATCATTTACCTATGTATATTCAGGCATTTACTGATTATTTAGTAGATAGAGGCGTAGAGGTTAAAGAATTAACCCAAGTTTTAGATATCCACAGTAAAAAGAAAGAATCTCATGAAGTTATTTGTAAGGAAAAAGGCAAAGATGTAACTTATGAGGCAAAGAAAGTTATTGTCGCACCTGGAAGAACTGGGGCCAAATGGATTCAAGAACTAGCTGATAAATATGAAATTCCTTATTTATCTAAGAGTATTGAAATTGGTGTTAGGATTGAAGTTAGAAAAGAAATCATGGAACAAATTTGTAATGTAATTTATGATCCAACTATATTTATTAAAACGGATACTTATGGTGATGAAATTAGAACTTTCTGTACTAATCCTGGTGGATTTGTAGCTAAGGAAAATTATTATGGTTATATTTGTGTGAATGGTCATGCGTTAAAAGAGGTTAAGTCTAATAATAGTAATTTTGCTTTTATTAGTAAGGTTACTTTAACTGAACCTGTTACAAATACTCGTGAATATGGTGAAAGTATTGCGCGTATTGCGAATGTGCTTGGTGATGGAAAGCCAATTATTCAAACACTTAAGGATTTAAAGCATGCTAGACGTAGTGAATGGCATCGTATTAATAAGGGATTTATTACTCCTACTTTAAAGGATTGTGTAGCTGGAGATTTAGCTTTAGTTTTACCACACCGCATTATTTTAAATATTATTGAGGGACTTGATAAACTTAATGAGATTATTCCTGGGGTAAGCAATGATGAAACATTGTTATATGGTCCAGAGATTAAGTTCTTTAGTAATGAAATTGAAACAAACAATAATTTTAAACTTGAAGATTATGATGTTTATTTTGTTGGTGATGGTGCTGGTAAAGCAGGAAATATTGT
>CANRSQ010000068.1 GCA_947642475.1 uncultured Mycoplasmatota bacterium | reverse complement strand
CCCAAGAGGAAGGCAAGATTGAAGAAAAGATAGAAATAGCCAAAAATATGCTTGCAGATAATATTCCAGTAGATACAATTATAAAGTATACTGGTTTGACTAAAAAAGAGATTGAAGAATTGGAATAATTTTACAATCTCTTTTTATTTCAACAATTTTTTGACGTGCATATATTGATGGATAGTAACAACGATCATATTTAAGGCGCTACTCCAAATTAGTGCCCATAGACCTATATGCAAATTACAAAAGATAAATAGTGAAATTATTCTGATAATTGTTCCGATTAATGTTCCATTCATGGCTTCTTTGGCTTTACCCATAGCTTGCAAGCTGGCGGTTAGGGGAGCTTGTATATAATGAAATAAACATAGTGGAGCTAAAACTTTTATATATTCGATTCCGGCGGTTGTATTATATATAAATTTCATAGGGATTTCAGGTACGGTTTCAAAAATTATAGTGGCTGGAATTCCGATTAATAATGATAAAAAGATAGCTAGTTTTATTTTACTTAAAACATATTTTTTATAACCTTTACTATATGATTTACTAATATTTGGGATTAATGCTTGGCTGATGGCCATGGTAAAAAAGGATGGTATTAATATTAGTGGCATGATAAATCCATTTATAATTCCATATTCATTGACGATGAAATTATTTGTATATCCATTTTTAATTAGACAGTATGTTAAAATTATTGGTTCAAAGAAAAAACCTATTGATCCTATTAATCTACTCATGGTTGTAGGAATTCCGATATTAAATACTTCTTTAATATTATTTTTATGTGGGGTTAAATCTTTTTTAGTTATCTTAAAATTTTTTGGTAAAAAGAAGAATAAAACAAATATTGATGTAAGCTCACTGATAACATTTGTTAATACGACAAAAGCGACAGCGTATTCTATTCCAGATTTTATAAATATTGGAATTCCAATTATAAGACAAATTAGTCTAATGACATCTTCAGTTACATTTGAAATGACATGAGGAAGCATATTTTGTTTTCCGAAAAAATACCCTCTTAAGATACTGGAAATACTAATGAATGGTAAAACAAAACCAATACAAATTAGGGCATAGTAACTTCTTGGTTCGTTTAGGAGATTGCTACTTATATAATTTCCGAAGAAAAGTAGAAGCAACATTATTGTAAGGTTGATTCCTAAAGAAATTGGTAATATTGAAAAAACTAAATTTTTGTTATTTTTAGTATCTTCAGCAACTAGTTTGCTTATAGCAACAGGAAAACCTAGACTGGCGATGGCCATAAGTAGGGTAAATGTTGGAGATATTAACATATATATGCCCATACCTTCAGTGCCTATTAGTCTAGCTAAAACGATTTTTATAAACATACTAATAACTTTGGTGATAAGACCACCAATAATTAGTATTATAGTCCCTTTTATAAATAAATTTCCTTTTATTTTTATCATACTAGATTATATGCATGTACAAGCAAAATATAAATTAAAAAAAATTGGAGGTAGTCCAATTTTATTTTGAAATAATTAATTTTCTTACTTTTTGAATATCTTTTTTTATTTGATTTTCTTCTTCAAAGTTTTCGTCAGAAATGCATGTTGTAACTTGTTCGATATAATATTGTTTTAAAATTTGATATTCTTCATCAGTTAGTGTATATCCGAAAATATATCTGGAAGGTATGAATGTTGTCCCTCCTAGGGGCCAATTTAAACAGTCGTCTATAAATCTTTCCATTTTTTTATTATCAATTATTATTTTTTCTGTGTTTTTAAAGATTATAGTGTCATCAGTTAATTCCATATCATAATTACTTTTTTTGGGGATAATGCCAGCTTGAACTTTAGGAAATATTATTATATGTTCATTAACGTCATATATATGGTAGGTAGTGCTTTCATTTTTTGCATTATTATTTACTATTATTGGAAACATATTTTCTTCCTCCTTTTGAAATTCATTTTATCTTAATTATGATACTTTTGTCAAATATCTCTTTAAAAATATGCTAAATTAGGGTATAATGTTTATGTGTATTGTATGGAGGGAAAATATGGATATAGAGTTTGGCAGTGTACAAGAACTATATGAACGATTAAAACCGGCCCTTAAATCAAAAGTTTTGGAATTAAAAAGGGATGGCTATGATTATTTGACTAGCGAAGATGTATGGAATTATTTAAAAGAAAAAAAATGGAAAAGTAGTAATAATTTAGCTTTATGTGAGATGGTTAGTGATATTTTTAACAGTGATAATGCGCTAATTGATGCTTATTTTAAAGGCAAGTTAAATTATAAAAAAAGAAGAGTATATTTTGAAGACTAGAAGGAGTTTATAACATGAAGAAAAAAATTATTTTACGTATACTATTTACAATTGTTATTATGGGAGCGGCTTTAGCTCTATTATTTCCTGTTTTACAAAATGTAAAATTAGGTCTTGATTTACAAGGTGGTTTTGAAGTTTTATACCAAATAGAAAGTATTGATGGTAAGGATAAGGTTACTAATGATATGGTTAATTCTACTTATAAAACGCTTGTTAAGAGAATTGACGTGTTAGGGGTACTTGAACCTACTATTAATATTGAGGGTGACAAAATCCGTGTTCAACTTGCGGGTATTGATAATGCTGAAGAAGCTCGTAATGTTCTTAGTCAAACTGCAAGTTTAACTTTCCGTGATACAAATGATAATTTACTTATGACTAGCGATGTCTTAAAAGGCGGAGCGGCTAAAGTAGGAACTGATGAAAAAGGAAATCCTGTTGTTTCTTTGAGTATTAAAGATAAGGACGAATTTTATAAGGTTACTAAAAAAGTAAGTGAAATGGATGACAATCGTATTGTTATTTGGCTAGACTTTGATGATAAGAATAATTCATTTGCTGAAGAAGGCGCAAAATGTGGATCTTTAGGAAATTCTAATTGCCTTTCTGTTGCTAGCGTTTCACAAGGCTTTAGTAGTGATGTAATTATTCAAGGAGATTTTGAAGAGGAAGAAGTTCAAAGTTTAGTTGATTTAATTAATTCTGGTAGTATGCCTACTAAATTAGTTGAAATTTCTTCTAAAAGTGTTGGGGCTGCTTTTGGTGAAAACTCTTTAGAAAAAACTGCTACAGCTGGAGTTATCGGTATTGTGTTAATTTGCGTATTATTAATTGCTTTATACCGTATGTCTGGTGTGTTTGCGAGTGTTGGTATTGTTATTTATACTTCATTAACTTTCTTTATTTTCTGGTTAATTGGTGGTACTTTAACTTTACCTGGTATTGCGGCTATTATCATTGGTATTGGTATGGCTGTCGATTCTAATGTTATTAATTTTTCACGTATTAAAGATGAACTTTACGAAGGTAGAAGTGTTCGTAATGCGCTTAAAAATGGTAACAAGAATTCACTTGGAACTATTATGGATGCCAATATTACTACTTTAATTACGGCTATTGTATTATTTATCTTTGGTCAAAGTAGTGTTAAAGGGTTTGCAACTGTATTAATTATTAGTATTTTTGTTACGATGATTGTTATGGTGTTCTTTACTAGATGGCTTATGAAATGGTTTACTGAAACTGGCGTATTTGATGGTAAACCTGGATTGTTTATTGGCGTTAAAGCTAAAGATATTCCTGACGTAGCTCATAAAGAAAAAAGAACTAAATATTTCTATAAAAAGGTAGATTTTGTTAAAAATCGTAAGGTATTTTTAATTGTTGCTTTATTAATAAGTGTATTTGGGGTATTTTCATTATTTAAAATGGG
>CANRSQ010000067.1 GCA_947642475.1 uncultured Mycoplasmatota bacterium | reverse complement strand
ATAAGCTTCTTTTTTCTTAACTAAAACAATATAGACAAATGTTATCCTTGATAAATTAAATCAAATAGTGTAAAATGTATATAGATAAAATATAGGTGATAGATATGGGAATGTTTGATAAATTTAAAAACATCTTTAAAAAAGAAGAAAAAGAAGAAGTTAAAGCATACGACAAAGGTTTAGAAAAAACAAGAAACAACTTCTTAAACTCATTAATAAAATTAAATCAAAGGCATAGTAAAATCGATGATGAATATTTTGAAGAATTAGAAGAAATATTAATAATGGCCGACATCGGTGTCAATACCGTAATGAGTATAATCGATAAATTAAAAGCCAGAGTAAAAAAAGAAAACATCCAATCTGCAGATGAATTAAAAGAAATAATCGTTGACGAAATGTTTATAATCTATGTAAATAACGACATAATCGTCAATAAAATTAACTATAACCAAAATGGCCCAACCGTTATACTGTTTGTCGGAGTAAATGGAGCCGGAAAAACAACTACAATTGGTAAAATAGCCCACAAACTAAAAAACGAAGGCAAAAAAGTTTTAATGGTTGCTGGTGACACCTTTAGAGCCGGCGCTGTTAATCAATTAGTTGAGTGGAGTAATACAGTCGGAGTTGAAATAGTCCATAAAGAAAACGCCGATCCAGTTAGTGTTATGTATGATGGCGTTAATAAAGCCAAAGAAGAAAATTATGATGTCGTATTAATTGACACCGCAGGCAGGCTTCAAAATAAAGTAAATTTAATGAAAGAATTAGAAAAAATAAATAAAGTTATTGGTAAACTTATAGAAGGTGCACCACACGAAACACTTTTAGTAGTTGACGCCACAACCGGCCAAAACGGAATTAGTCAAGCTAAAAACTTTAAAGAAATTACCGATATAACAGGTGTAGTTCTAACAAAATTAGACGGTACCGCCAAAGGTGGAATCGTCCTAGCCATTAAAGATAGTACGGGCATTCCGGTAAAATTTGTCGGATTAGGCGAAAGAAAAGAAGATTTGAAAACCTTTGATATTGAAAAATATATCTACGGACTTTTCAAAGGAATGGAGGATGAAAATGAAAGAAACTAAACAAGATATAAAATTAGATGCTGGTTTAATTGCCCAATTAGTCTTAGTACTAATATTAATTATAATTCTAGTACTTTCAATGTTCTATAACTTCTTACTTCAAGTTGCTGAAGTAATCGCAGGGCTCGCTCTAATAGTTATGGGATATAATAATAACCGTATATATAAACGTAAAGCCCTAACTTGGATTTATGTAATATTCGGAATAATCCTTATCATAAGCACAGGATGGAATTACTTCAATGGATAATCGTATTTACCTAATCAACCTATACGATTATTACAGTGAATTACTAACCGAAAAACAAAAAGAATATTTCGAATATTATTACTTCGATAATCAGTCATTAGCTGAAATCAGTGAAAACTTAAAAGTAACTAGAAATGCAGTTCATAATAGACTAAAAGAAACAACAAATAAATTAGAATTTTATGAAGAAAAATTAGAACTTTATAAAAAATCAAAACAAATAAAAGAATTAATACAAAATTTAGATCAAAATTTACAAAATAAAATAAAAGAATTAATATAGGGAGGAAACAAAAATGTTTGGAAAAATAATTTATATAAGCTCAACAGAAGCACATGTTGCAACACCACAAAATGAGGAACAATCAACAGATTTAATGAATATGCACGTCGTATTCGAAGACGAAAATAAAAAAATAATCGGTGAAGTAGAAGACATCAGTAAAGATATAATAAAAATTAGATTATTAGGAGAAGTAGTTGGAAATCACTTCCTTGGCGGAGTAATTAGAAAACCAACCTTCAGTTCAAAATTAAGATTAATCAGTAGAGAAGAAGTAGGATTACTAGTAGGTGAAGATAATGATAGATCACTTACATTAGGCGTAAGCCCACTATATAACGATTACCCAATAAGAGTCGATATTAACGACTTATTCAGTAGTCATATGGCAATATTTGGTAATAGTGGTTCAGGAAAATCTTGCGGAGTAGCAAGAGTCTTACAAAACGTATTCCATAACCCAAAACTACTACCATATAAATCAAACTTCTTTATATTTGATGCCTACGGTGAATACCACAATGCCTTAAAAACAGTAAATCAAATAAATCCAAATTTAAACTTTAAATTCTATACAACAAACGTCAATCAAACAGAAGGACAAGTATTAAATATTCCAATTTGGTTATTAGATGTTGATGACATGGCATTACTATTAAGATCAGAATCACATTCACAATTAACAATTATCGAAAGAATGCTAAAACTAGTTAATATCTTCGCAATGGACGATGAAATGTCAACAAAATATAAAAACCATTTAATCGCCAAAGCCATCATGAGCATTTTATATACAAACCAAACTGCAAGTAGTAAAAGAAACGATGTATTTGCCATTTTAGCCACTTGTTCAACAAACGAATTCAATATGGAAGCTCCAGTTCAAGGAATAGGGTACACACGTAAATTTAGAGAACTATTCACTATTGATACCCAAGGACAATTCCCAGAAAGTATTTTAATGAGCGAATACGTTACAAGTTTCATCGACGAATCATTAGATAAATATGAACCAACCGAAACTAAATTCTATACCTTAGAAGATTTAGAAAAAGCATTAGAATTTACCTTAATTTCAGAAGGTCTATTAAATAATCCAGAAACCTATAGTGACGCTATCACCCTAAAAGTTAGATTGCACGCTATAACAATCTCAGAAAACTCAAGATACTTAAGATATCCTAACTTCATTACAATGGAAAATTATATCGCCACATTAGTATCCGCAAACGGTAAAAAAGCCCAAATAGTAAACTTCAATCTAGAAGATGTCGATGATTGGTTCGCCAAAGTAGTAGTAAAAATATATTCAAAAATGCTGTTTAACTTCACAAAACGATTAAAACAAAGAGCTTCAATTCCATTCCACATTTTTGTTGAAGAAGCTCATAGATACGTTCAAAACGATGGCGACGTTGAATTAATCGGTTATAATATCTTCGAAAGAATCGCCAAAGAAGGAAGAAAATACGGTATTATTTTAAACCTAATTTCACAAAGACCAGTAGAAATATCAGAAACCGTTATTTCACAAGTATCAAACTTCCTAATCTTCAAATTAAATCACCCAAGAGATGTTGAATATATTAGAAAAATGCTTCCAAACATTAGTGAAGAAATAGTTGAAAAACAAAAATCATTACAACCAGGAACATGCATGGCCTTCGGAAAAGCATTTAAAGTACCAATGATTGTTAAAATGGAAATGCCAGACCCAGAACCATCAAGTAGTAGTTGTAATATTCTAGAAACATGGAAAGTATAATGAAAAAAATATTAATATTCATCTTAATTGCATTAATAATTATTTTAGGAATTTACGTTTTAACACCAAATGAAACCCCAAAAATAGAAAATACAAAAGTAACCGAAAACAAAAGCAAACTAATAGAAGATAAAACAATTGATAATATATTAATTTCTAATATTTCATTAGTTAGCAAAAATAAAAAGACAATTTTTAGTGCAAAAATAACAAATTTAACATCTGGCGAACAAAACTATAAAAACTTGCAAATAATAATAAAAGATAAAAACAAAAAAACAATCGCCACATTAATAAGTTATTTTGGAGATAAATTAAATCCAGAAGAAACAAAAATAGTTACAGCTGAGGCAAATACTAATATTAAAGAAGCAAAAACAATAGAATTCAAATTAAATGAATAAAAGAACCTATACCGCAATAAGTATAGATTCTTTTTTTAATATATTAACTTTATTTAATAAAACATTTTCAATTTCTAAATAATAATCTAAATCAATTTTAAAACAATACTTTATTTTTTCATCAAACACCTTATCAGTCACAACATCC
>CANRSQ010000066.1 GCA_947642475.1 uncultured Mycoplasmatota bacterium | reverse complement strand
AATTATAATTTTTTACAAAGTGGTTTTCTTATTTATGATGATAGATGGTTATATTATATTATTATGATATTGGCTATGTATTTCAACTATTTTATTGTTTTAATTGCTGGATTATTGAATAATGGAATTATGTTTGTGATTGGAAAAATTACTGGTAATAAAAAGAAATCTATTAAAAGAAAACAAAAGTAGTTATAAATCATATAATTAAATAAGGAGAGGTGAATATGCTTAAGGTAGATTCGAAAAAGATAGAAAGTGGCGATACTTTTATTGCGATTAAATCGGTGGTTCGTGATGGACACGATTTTATCAATGATGCGATTGATAGGGGTGCTGCTTGTATAATTGCTGAGCATGGAGAGTATAGTGTTAAAACTATTATTGTTCCAGATACAAGGACTTATTTAGCAAATTATTTAAAAGAGCTTTATGCTGGTAAAATTGGGAAACTTAAACTTATTGGAGTAACGGGAACTAATGGGAAAACTACGAGTGCGTTTTTTATGTTTCAATTACTTAATCGTTTGGGTATAAGGACTGCTTATATTGGAACTATTGGCTTTTATTTGCCTGAAAGTAGTAGGCCACTTGTTAATACAACTCCTGATATTTATGATTTATATGATATGTTAGCCGAAGCGGCTAACGATGATTGTGTAGTGATGGCGATGGAGGTTTCTAGTCAGGCTCTTGATTCTAGAAGGGTCGAAGGTCTTAAATTTGATATGGCCTATTTTACTAATTTGACTAGGGATCATTTGGATTATCATAAGACAATGGAAGAATATGAAAATGCGAAAATGATTTTATTTAATAATATTAAGCGATCAGGGAATGCGGTTATTAATATGGATGATCCACATGGTAAGGACTTTGTATTTGAGAAAAATAAAAATATTTTATTTGGAACCAAGAATTATGATTATAAATTAAGTGATATTGTACTAGACAGTAATAAGAGTACTTTTAAAATAACGCATGATGGGGAAACTAGGGAGGTTGTATTACCTATTCCTGGAACTTATAATATTTATAATTATCTGAATGCTTATATTTTGTGTGATAAACTTAATTTAGATATGGATGCGGTAGTTAATGAAACACTTAATTTGAAGGCGCCAGCTGGACGTTATCAATTTATTACTAATGATAAAGTTTCGGCGATTATTGATTATGCTCATACTCCTGATGCGGTGGAAAAAATTATCGATAGTGCGCGTGAATTTTGTAAGGGAAGAATATTTACTTTAATTGGTTGTGGTGGTGACCGTGATAAGGAAAAAAGGCCTATTATGGGTAAAATTGCAACTGCTAAAAGTGATTATGTAATATTTACTAGTGATAATCCTCGTGGTGAAGATCCAAATGAAATATTAGATGAAATGACTAAAAAAATTAGAAAGACTAATTTTGAGGTTGTAGCTGATCGTAAGGATGCGATTAAAAAGGGGATTAGTTTGTTAGAGAATAACGATATTTTACTTGTTTTAGGTAAAGGTCATGAGGATTATCAAATTATTGGTTCTACTAAATTTCCTTTTAGTGATTTTGATGAAGTATCTAAATATATTAAATAGAAGAGTAATTTCTTCTATTTTTTGTGTAAAATTTGGTGTAAAATTGTGAAATTTGTTTAATAATAAATAAAAAGTTTTGTTATAATTATTATGTATACTAGAGGGTGTTTATATGAATGAAGGAAATAAAATGTCTCTTAGTCAAATAAGAAAGGAACTTATTGAACTTTATAAAAGACGTCAAGAATTAATAAAAGAACAGTCAGAGGCTGAATCACGTTTGGGTGATGCTAATAGTATTGATAATGGTGTTGGTAGGGCCAATTCAGCTGCTAAAAATATGGAAAGTGGGAAGACTCTTACTTTAAGTAATGGACATTCTATTTTGGGTGATAATAACAAATTTAATGGTGGATTTATTAATTTACTTATTATGGCTTTATTGGCTGGGTTTGCTAGTGGTGCAATTGCAACGGCTATTTATATTTTTACTACTTTAAGCAAAGTTACTGTAAGTTTATAACAAAAATTTAAATTTTTTTCGGAAATAAAAAGGAATTGGGACCATCTTTAGGGTATATTACTTATAGAGGTGGTTTTTTGTATATATCAAAATTAGATAGTTATAATCTTAAAAAAAACAAAAAAATTTTTAAGTTTTTATTAGATAAAAAGATTTCTTTGAATAATAAATGTTATTTGGATACAAAGAAATCCGAATATAAGGATCTTCTTGATAATGTTAATGGTCATAGTTTAGATGATATTCAAAGGGATATTGTTTTGTCGGAAGAAGATAGCGCGCTTGTTTTAGCAGGTGCCGGAAGTGGTAAAAGTTTAACGATATTAGGGCGTATTTTATATTTGGTTAGAAGCGGAGTTAAGCCTAGTGATATTCTTTGTATTTCGTTTACTAATATGGCTTGTAATAGTCTTCGAAAATCGTTATTTAGGTGTGGTATTGAGATGGATGTATATACTTTTCACAAATTAGGACTTAATATTTTGAAGTCTAGTGGATTTGATACAAGATTGGTGAATGATGATGTTTTAGAATTTGCTGTGGAAAAAGTGTTGGATAAATATGATTTACTTGATATTTTACCTGATTATGATTTTGTTGATATTGGTGATGGTGATTTTACTGATTTGCATGTTTTATTATCTAAGGATACATTGGAGTTTTCTAGTTTGAAAAGGTTATTTATTACTTTTATTAATTTGTTTAAAGGCTCTAATTATGATGTTACAGCGTTTGATAGGTTTTTGGAGGAAAATGAAAATGAAGTAAACAGATTTAAAAAATTTAGAAATGAAAAACTTTTGAGTTTGGCTAAAGAGATTTATGAGGAGTATTCATTTAGTTTAAATAAAAATAAATCTATTGATTTTCATGATATGATAAATAATGCGATTTGCGCTGTGGAAAAGTATGGAATTAAGCAGTATAAATATATTATTGTCGATGAATATCAGGATACTTCTTTGGTGAAGTGTAGGTTATTGCAGGTTATAAAGAAGCATACTGGGGCGAAATTATTGGCGGTTGGTGATGATTTTCAAAGTATTTATCAGTTTACGGGTTCTAATTTAAATGTTTGTTTGAATTTTTCTGATTTTTATCCGCATTCTAAAGTGTTTAAATTAGAAAATACTTATCGTAATTCACAGGAATTATTAGATATTATGGGTAAGTTTATTTTGAAAAATAAAAAGCAAATTAAGAAAAAATTATTATCACAAAAACATAATGAAATACCTATTTATGTTTACTATTATGATAAGAATATTAATGAGGTCTTAAATGAAGTTTTGAATTCTTTAGATGGCGATGTTTTAATTTTAGGTCGAAATAATAAGGATATTATGAATTTACGGGTTAAAAATGGAAGATGTATGACGGTGCATAAGTCTAAGGGTCTTGAAGCTGATAATGTTGTAATCGTTAATTTGGTGGATGGTGTTAGTGGCTTTCCTAATAAAATTTGTGATGATGATTTACTTAAGTTTGTAAAAAAAGGGGATGATAGTTTTTTATATGCTGAAGAAAGAAGACTTTTTTATGTGGCTATGACACGCACTAAAAATTGTAATTATTTATTGGTTAATAAAAACAGGCCTTCTAGTTTTGTGGAGGAATTATTATTAGATAATTCTAATATTAAAATTATGAATGATGATTTGTTTTGTCCAAAATGTGGCAGTAGATTAGTGAAGCGAAACGGAAATTATGGAGAGTTTTATGGATGCAAAAACTATCCTAAATGCAGGTTTACAAAGAAAATAGGTTGACAATCTATTTTCTTTTTTACGATTATATTACTTTTTTACATTTTATTATATTGCTTTGGTGGAGATTGTTATGATGTTTAGATTAATTATTTTTGAAAAAAGTGTAAAAATTAAGCTTATACAAATTTCCTAAATTTGCATGAAAAAATGTGCAGAAAAGGGAATTTTGTATTTTTGTAATTTTTTTTGATTTCTTGCAGGGATTCGTTATAGTTTTACCGTACATTGTATATGAA
>CANRSQ010000065.1 GCA_947642475.1 uncultured Mycoplasmatota bacterium | reverse complement strand
TTTTTCCCTCATATCTTTTCCACCTTATACACTATATCAAAAAAAAAAAAAAAAACAAGGTAATATTTTCCCTAGATAAGCAATAAAAAAATAAAGACTAAGCAGCCTTTATTTCATTTATGTAAGCATTAACCTGCGTAGCCCAAGTACCACTTGCCGCATACTTAGGACCAATAGCGTCAGCCGTAGTTAAACCTTGAGAAACATAGTTCTTATATAAATTATTCATATAAGCTCTAATACCTTCCTCAAGTGAAGGGAAACTAGCATAAGAACCGCCATTACAGCCTCCAGAGCCCTTCATACCACCAACGTTATTACATTGTTTAAGTAAAGTACTACATTCCCACTTACAACCAGTTTCATGCATCACAATAGCCACAGCTAAATATGGATCAATACCAAGCTCTATCGCCATTGAAGCAAAAGCAGAACCTTGACCAGAAAGTGTAGAATTTAAACTTCTATTTAACTTCGCAGATAATTCATCCAAAGTCATATTATCATATACAATTTTTGCCTTTAAAGCCTCAGCCTCTTCCCTTTCAATATCCTCTTGAGATTTAGCCTCAGCCACATTAGTTTCTGGTAATTCATAAGTAGTTTTAACATCAGCCACCTGTGGAATACCGGTTTTTTCATCATAAACAGCCACCAATGGCGCTATATTTTCCTTACTATCCATAAGGACAGTTTGATTTTCACTTACATATTCTTTTCCCCTTAAAGCAAGTATTGTCTCACCAAACATCGTTCCAACAAGACATAATATAGTTATGGCCACTAACACGGCCTTAACCGATTTATATTTTTTCATATTCACCCTCTCCTGCTTCATTAGAAAACAGACTATATTTTAACATACCACAAATACCCTGTCAAATTGACAAAATACCTATGTTCATTAATAGTATATGTCCAAAATACCATAAAATATACATAAAAACCCAAAAGAAAAAAACAAGCTATGCTCTATTCCTGAAGTTCAGCAATATAAATAGTTTGTTTTGTATCATCATCTTTCGTACAAGTAATAAGGGTTAAAGTCGTTTTATTTCGATTTCTGTAAATAGTTACATCCCCATCCTTAGTATCATTATAAATATTAACAATTTTATATACATAAGTCTTACCTTTATACTTAATAGTAGCCAAATCCCCAACTTTTAATTGATATAAATGTTTAAAATAACCTAAGTAACTACTACCAGAATGCGCAACTAAAATAGTATTACCATTCTTTTGATCAGGATAATTAGATGGTCCAAGTAAAGTTACACTTTTTCCAACATTATTAAGTGGATTACCCTTATCATAAAAACCCTGTTCAAGATTAATTTTATCAATCTTTAAAACACCTAAATATTGATCATTACTAGGAGATTCAACCGTAGTAGAAATATCCGCAGCCGCTATATTTTGCGGAGTATTATCAACTACTTCCCCCTCACTTTCACTGTATAAAGAAATACTAACTTTCTCATAAGCCTTATCCTTTTTACCCGTAAAATAATCACTAGTTATCAAAAAAAGTCCCAATCCAATAACCGCAAAACCAATAATAACAACCATCTTATTACTAAGTTTATCCATAAGCCACCCACTTTTCTAATACAAAAATTATAACAAAAAAAACAATATCTATCAAATATTATTTCTTCTTTTTCTTAAGTTTAATACCATTAAACTCATCCGAAGTCAGCCCAAGACCCAAAAATAACCTATCCTTTAAATCTTTTTCCTTTTCCGCAGCTAAAGCCTCATAAAATTCAACATTTAATAAAGGATTGGGCTCAGGAAATAACAAACTATCGTAATTAATTAGAAAACTTTCAGTTGGTTCTAAATTATTTTCATCATATCCTCTAATTAAAGCCCCATTAATATACTTCCTCAAAATCATCTTTATCTGAGGATTAATATCGTCAAATAAAACTTTCATTATTTTATATATTTCTATTCTTGAATAATTTTCCGCCAATCTTTCATTAGGCATATTACCATAATATTTACTTTTAAACCATTCATAAAATAACTTTTCAACATCATTACCTTTTAAAATTTCTTCACCATAATATAAGTCAAAACTACAAGACACCTTTAATAATAAAGCCTCAAAATCATTACATAAATCTATTTTTCGCATTTGATTTACATGCTCAAACTCGTGCAAAATAACTTGAACCTCTAGTACATTAGCCAAAAGAAACTCCTCATATTTTGTCAGTTCAGCCCCGCTTTTTTCCTGGGCCCAAATATAATTTTCCATTATACCTTGCTCAGACATTACCAACTCTTTTGTCCTAACATCATAATAACCAAGACACCCCTCTTTATATGTAGCAGACAAATCCGGTTCCATATAAACAATATCTATATAATCCTCCAAAGACTTTTCCTTAATCATAATTTTTCTAATTTTTCTTAAAAACTCTGTATCTATTAACTTACTTTTTTTAGAATATTCCACAATTAAATCCAAAATATTATCCATACATACCTCCTCATAAACATCAACAAACCCTAAAAAATAAAGGAATAGCTAAAATTTCCCATATTATAACACAATTATAAATATTTTAACACATTATCTAAATAAACCGCATAAATAAAGGCCAAACCCCGCCCCTGTTTTAGCACTCATCCTTGACAAGTGCTAAAAGAAGCGTATAATTATAATCAGTAGGGATTATAATATTATAATAACAATACCCAAAAAGGAGGGATAAAATGAATGAACAAAACGGATACGAAGAAAACTTACAAAATCCGCTAGAAAAATATGGACGAGATATTACCGAAAACGTCAAAAACGGCAAGGTCGACCCAGTAATAGGCCGTGATGAAGAAATCCGTAGTATCACCCGTATATTATCCAGAAAAACCAAAAATAATCCAGTATTAATTGGTGAGCCTGGTGTTGGTAAAACCGCCATTGTTGAAGGACTAGCAGCCAGAATCATCAAAGGCGACGTTCCAAATAGTTTATTAAACAAAAAAATCTGGGAACTAGATATGGGAGCTTTAATCGCCGGTGCTAAATACAGAGGTGAATTCGAAGACCGTTTAAAAGCTGTCCTAAAAGAAGTAAAAGACTCAGATGGTGAAATCATCCTATTTATTGATGAAATTCACATGATAGTAGGTGCTGGAGCTGAAGGTGCAATGGATGCCGGAAACATGTTAAAACCAATGTTAGCCCGTGGAGAAATTCATTGTATAGGTGCCACAACCCTAAACGAATATCGTAAATATATTGAAAAAGATGGCGCCCTAGAAAGACGTTTCCAAAAAGTCTTAGTTAGTCAGCCAACCGTCTTAGATACAATCACAATCCTTCGTGGACTAAAACCAAGATTTGAAGTTTATCACGGAGTAAATATTAAAGATAACGCCTTAGTTGCTGCTGCAAGTTTATCAGATAGATACATAACAGATCGTTTCTTGCCAGATAAAGCAATTGACTTAGTCGATGAAGCCTGCGCAACTATTAAAGTACAAATGGAATCAGTCCCAACTGATCTAGATACCTTAACAAGAAAAATAATGCAACTAGAAATCGAAAGAGCAGCCATCAAAAAAGAAAAAGACGAAATATCAAAAAATCGTAAAATTGAAATCGATAAACAATTAGAAAGTTTAAAAGAAAAAGAAAAATCCCTACGTAAAGCCTGGGAAGAAGAAAAAGAAGTTAATAACAAAGTTAATAAGAAAAAAGAAGAACTAGAAGAAGCAAATCACAAACTAGAATACGCTGAAGCTAACTACGACCTAGAAACCGCAGCTCGTCTAAGACACGGAACCATTCCAGAATTACAAAAAGAACTAGACGAACTACAAAAAGATAACAAATCAGCAATTTTAAGTGATACCGTCGACGACGAATCAATCGCCGGAATCGTTTCAAAATGGACACACATTCCAGTAAGTAAACTAGTTGGTGGTGAAAAAGAAAAATTAATGCACCTAGAAGAAAACCTTAAAAAACGTGTTAAAGGACAAGACCCAGCCATTAACTTAGTCAGTGAAGCAATAATCAAAGCCCGTGCTGGAATCAAAGATCCTAATAGGCCAATCGGTTCATTTATCTTCTTAGGTCCAACCGGAGTAGGTAAAACCGAAATTGCAAAATCACTAGCCTATGAATTATTTGATGACGAAAGACACATAATACGTATCGATATGAGTGAATATATGGAAAGTCACTCAGTGGCTAGACTTATCGGTTCTCCTCCAGGATATGT
>CANRSQ010000064.1 GCA_947642475.1 uncultured Mycoplasmatota bacterium | reverse complement strand
CTTATTTTATAGTATGTTGTTAAAATTCAGCTCCCCACTAGATTCTGAAGAGCCAAATAAAAAGGCTTCAAGTTTATCTTGAAAGCCTTTTTTCAATGAAAAGAATTAAATAATACATTAAACTAGCCATAATAGCCAAAAGAATAATACCAGTCATGACTAAATTAAGATTAAATATTTGTGAGCCATACATAATTAAATAACCAACGCCAGCTTTACTAACTAAAAATTCACCCATAATAACTCCGATAAAAGTTAAACTTAAATTAACTTTAAACACACTAATAATATTATTATAATTACTAGGTAAAACTAATTTAAAAAACAATTGACTCTTCGAAGCCTTAAAACTTTGCAGTAATCTAATTTTATTAGGGTCAGTATTTATAAAAGCCTGATGAACATTAATAATAGTAATAATGACCGAAATAAATAAAGCCATTAAAATAATTGATCCAGTTCCTGCGCCAGCAATAATAATTATAATTGGGCCAAGTGATACCTTTGGCAAACTATTTAAAACCGTTAAATATGGATCTAAAACCTTAGATAGAAATTTAAAACGCCATAAAATCGTCGCAATAAAAATACCAATAATCGTGCCTATAACAAAACTCACTACCACTTCATAAAAAGTAACCCAAATATGATGAAATAAAGAGCCATCATTATAAAGATTTATAATCGTCGAAATTATCGCTTTTGGACTAGAAGAAATAAAAGTATTAATAAGACCCAAATCAGCCGCTAATTGCCATAAAACAATCAATAAAACAATAATTAAAATTTGAACAAATCTAACCAGAAATTTATTAAATCTAATATTCCTCAAATAACGCTTATGTTCATCACTAAACATGATAATCAATATCCTTCCAAATCAAATCATAATACTTAGCAAACTCCTTAGCCTTTCGATTATTAATAGGTGTACTCCTATCAGATAAATTAATTTCATAAACCTTTTTAATAGTACTAGGTCTATTAGACAAAACAATAATTCTATCAGCCATACTAATAGCCTCGCTAATGTCATGAGTTACCATAATCGCACTTTTCTTTTCCTTTTTAATAATTTTATAAACATCATCCGATACTGCAAGCCTAGATTGATAATCCAAAGCCGAAAACGGTTCATCTAAAAATAATAAATCAGGTTTAGTAGCTAAAGTACGAATTAAAGAAACACGTTGACGCATTCCTCCCGATAAATTAGAAGGATAGGCATCCATAAAATCACCAAGACCATACATTTTCAATAAATTTCTAACATACTCCTTATTTTCTTCAGTAACCTCATTATTAATTTCAAGACCTAATAAGCAATTCTTAAAAATCGTTTGCCATTCAAATAAATTATCCCCCTGAAGCATATAGCCAAATCGTAAATTATCTTTAGTTTCAATAGTGCCTGAAGAAGCCTTATCAAGGCCACATAAAATAGAAAGTATAGTACTTTTACCACAGCCACTAGGTCCTACAATAGCGACAAACTCTCCCTCTTTTAAATCAAAAGAAAAATTATCCACAGCTAAAATTTCGCTTTGCTTAGTGTGATAAATTTTTCGTAAATCCTTAATGCTTAAAATCATTATCTTTCCTTAGAGAAAGTATTGAGGACTAATTTATCATAAGGAACATTTTCTTTCAAATAACCAGCATTTTTCATAATTTCCTCGATATGCTCAAAATCTTTTTTCTCAATATAAGTAGTAGTAAACCAAGAATCGCTATCTCTATAATTTTTAACAATATTAATTAAATCATTTTTAGAAGTATCAGGAAAATAATCCGCAATTACCGAAGCCACTTCTTCATCAGAGTGACTAAATACATAATCAAGACCCTTTTGAATTCCCTTATTAAAACCTTCAATTACATCAGGATTTTCTTCAATATAACTTTTTTTCGCATTATAAGCAGTATAAGGAACAACGCCACCAAGTTTCCCAACAGATGCAACAATATGACCATACCCCTCATTAACTAATTCAGAAGCCGTAGGTTCAAATAAAGTAACAAAATCACCATTACCTCCAATAAAAGAACCAGACATAGAAGCAAATTCAACACTCGTATCAATATCAGTAGAATCACTACTAATACCATTAGAATTAAGCGCCCATTCAAGAGTCATTGCTGGCATACCACCCTGTCTACCACCTAAAATCTTTTTACCTTTTAAATCATCCACAGTAAAATCTTTAATATCCTCCCTAGATACTAAGAAACTACCATCTCTTTTAGTAAGTGCACCGAAATTAACTAAATAATCTTTTTCACCTTGCTGATAAATATAAATAGTCGCTTCACTACCACAAAAACCAATTTGAACATCGCCAGATAAAACTGCAGCCGTAACCTTATCCGCACCAGACGTTAATAAGATTTCAACATCTAAGCCCTCATCCTCAAAATAACCTAAAGCATGAGCCACATATTGAGGCGCATAAAATACACTATGAGTAACCTCTCCAACTTTAACCTTAGTTAATTTTTGTTCTTCCTTATTATTATCCTTAAAGATAAAATAACCAGCTATCACAAGCCCACAAAGAATTAAACCAATTACAATTTTTTTCATAAACTCTCCTTCCTCTTACACTTTATTATATTCATGACAAAACTATAGGTGAAAAAAATCAAACAACAAAAAATTTAAATCACACAATAAAACCATAATAATCACATAATAGAATGTTAAAATGTAACTAGAAAGAAGAAATAGTATGAATGAATTAGAAAAATTACAAAAACAAATTTTAAAATGTAGAATATGCAAAAAAACATTTGGATTTGAACCTAATCCAATAGTGTTTGGAAATAAAAACGCTAAAATAATGCAATTAGGACAAGCACCATCCAAAAGAGCCAATGAAACCAATAAATTTTTTGATGACCAAAGTGGAAAAAGATTAAAGTATGAATGGTATCAAATCACAGATGAAGATTTTTATAATCCAAATAACTTCTATATTTTGCCAATGGCTCATTGTTTCCCAGGACAAGATTCAAATGGTCATGATAAAAACCCGCCAAAAATTTGTTATCAAAAATGGGGATGCCAAGAATTAGAATTAGGAAATAATAAAATGTACATAGTAATTGGAGCAAAGGCCGCTAAACAATTATTTCCACATGAAAAATTTGAAGACCTAGTCTTTAAAGATAATACACATAATGGCAAACCAGTCTATGTATTACCACATCCATCACCACTCAACGGTAGATGGTTAAGTAAACACCCAGACTTTTTAAAGAAAAGAATGCCATATATAAGAAAAAAAGTACAAGAAGCATTAAATATAAAATAAAAAGGCTTAATAAAAATTAAACCTTTTTTAATTTGCCAGCTTTAAGTAAGCTTAATAACTGAATATTTTGCTCATAAGACCCGCGGTAATTATGAATCCCATTTTCATAAGCAACTAAAGTTCTATAATCAAACGAACTATCGGCGCCAATAGATTTCAGTCCATCAACAATAGAACCATAAGAATATTCAGGATTACTTAAATAAGAAATATCCTCATCAGGATTAGATATATCTAAATCGCTAGAACTATCAATAGCCTCATCAGGTTTTTCCACAGCATTCTTAAACTCAAAAGAACCATCTTCTAACTTATCCACAGTAGAATCAGAAGCTTCAGAAACAATTTTACCCTCGGTATCACCCAAAGGCTCATTACTAGAATCACTGTCTGTCAAAACAGATTCATCATCCGAAATCTCATCATCCATAGTAGAAAATTCAGAAGCCTTTCCTTCAAATAAATAAGAATAAGGGTTTATTCGCGTCTCATCAGATTGCCGAACTTCAAAATGTAAGTGAACCCCGTAGGCATTACCGGTATCGCCCATCCGTCCAATTTTCTGACCTTTACTTACACGTTCACCAGCTTTCACACTAATAGAACCATACTCTAAATGAGCATATAAAGTTTTCATGCCATTATCATGACGGATTTTTATAAAGTTCCCATAGCTCGCCGTTCCTCTAGAACCCTTGCGGTTACCAGTCACGGTATTAACCACAATTTCGACAGTTCCATCACCAAAGGCAATAACATCAGAGATACTGTTCCCAGCACCAACGATATCCACAGCCTTGTGTGATGAAGAAAAAGATTGCGAAATAACCTCATTCATATCCATAAGAACATGTCCATCCATAAAATCCCTCCTCTCATTCATATTTTCGCCCCTCATATATAACATACGATAAAAGTACCCCCAATTCCTGCAAGAAATCCAAAAAAGTTGCAATTTTTTGAATTTTTTTCTATAAACCACCAAAACAAAACCAAAATATAGTATAATTAGTAAAG
>CANRSQ010000063.1 GCA_947642475.1 uncultured Mycoplasmatota bacterium | reverse complement strand
CCATGGTCGATGTGTGCGATTATGGAAAAGTTTCTAATGTTTTCTTGTTTCATGTTTTTTCACCTGTATTTATTATAACATGTATATTTGTGGTTATAAAGAAAAACAGGATTATTTTCCTGTTTTTTTAGTTCTAACACATTGCATTTCTTTGCCTTTTTCCATATTACAAACGATACCGTTATCATAAGTAATATTTTGAGCATATATTTCGCCATTTTTATCCATAACTATTGAGCCAGAAATTGGTTTATTACCTTTTTCTAATAATTGATTTGAAGATATTTTTGTTGTATCTTCATATATATCGTAGGTTTTATTTTCTCTAAATTGCATGGTAAATGGTAAAACTATTTCTCTTTCCATACTGAAATTTCCGTATAGAATGGAAATTGATGATACTAATTCTTCAGCGCTTGATTTGGCTCCTGAAACTTGTGAATTATAAAAAAGTCCTTGAATTATTGGTGTGACAAGGCACACGATGATTCCTAGTAATATAAAAACTATAACGTTTTCCCAAATATTTTTTCCACCAGCCATAGCCCTCTATCCTTTCAATTATTATAATATCAGTTTTCTATTCTCTTATATATTATCATATCATAAATGTATTTTCTTTTCAATTGTTTAAAAAGAAAAAAGTAGGATATTCCTACTCTGGATTTGGTGTACAATTATCTGGATCACAGTTCATTGTGTTTCCGTCAGAATTACAACAATAACTACCAAATTTTAATTTATTACATGTGAATGTTCCGTCTTCTTCCATAGTAACAGTTCCACTTTCTGGTTTTTGACCGCTCATTTTAACTTTAGTTACTCCAACAGTTCCTCCAGCGTCTCCAACGAAGGTTACAACAAGTGGGAATGATACTAAAGTTTCATTATTAGCTTGATCTTGAGCATATGCAACTTTAACAGCGTCAATAGTTCCCCATGCTTTATCTTTAGCAGCATCTAATCTTGCTTTGTTAACTACGTTTAATATAATTGGAGTAGTTATTAATGCGATTATAGCTAAGATGATAATAACTGCTAATAATTCTATTAAAGTAAATCCTTTGTTTTTCATGTTTTTCCTCCTTATTCTTGCTACTGTATTAAATATATCATATTTAGTCGGAAATTGCAATTAATTTTATTTACTTAATTTAATTTCGATATTTTTTAATTCTTGTTTTTCTTTTTCTAATTGGTTTCTTTCGTTTTCTACTATTTGTTTTGGTGCCTTATTAACATAGTTTTCGTTTGAAAGTAATTTTTCTCTTCTTTCTATTGAGGCAATTACTTTTTCTTTTTCGGCTTTGATTTTTTCTAATTCTAATGCTTTATTTTGGCTACCATCATAGCAAAGATATACATTGTCACCTTGGAAATTTAATGTTTCTTTATCTGTCTTGTTTATATCTTTTAATTTTAATAATTTATCTAATATTGTCTTATTTTGTTTTAGAATTTCGTTATCGTATTCTAAAGAAATTTCTTTGATGTTTTCTACTAGTTTAAATCTTCTTATTTTTGTAATTAGTTCGATTATGTCATCCATATTTTCTGTTTCTTTAAAGTTAAACTCTTTATTTTCTTCTGGGTATTTTGATAACATGATTGATTCTTCGGTATTTGGAAGTTTTGTATATATCTCTTCAGTAACAAATGGCATAAATGGGTGTAGCATTTTTAATATAGCTTTTAATGTATATATTAAGATTGTTTTTGATGTATCGGTCATATTAATTTTTGATAGTTCAATATACCAATCACAAAAATCATTCCAAATAAAGTTATAAAGTTCTGAGCCAACTAGGTTAAATTCATATTTATCCATATGTTTAGTTACATTTTTTATTGTTTTATTTAGTTTATTTAAGATCCATTTATCTGGTAATGTTAATTCTTCAAATGTTTCTTTATAATCTTCGGTATTCATTAAAACATATCTTGATGCATTCCATAATTTGTTTATAAAATTCCAAGTTGATTTTATTTTTTCCATGTCGAATTTTAGGTCGGTTCCGCTAGCTGCTGATGTTGATAAGTAAAATCTTAGTGAATCGGCACCATACTCATCTATAACGTCCATTGGGTCAATTCCGTTACCTAATGATTTACTCATTTTTCTTCCGTCGCTAGCTCTTATAAGTCCATGAATTAGGCAATCTTTAAATGGTCTTTGATTTGTAAATTCTAATCCTTGAAATACCATTCTATTTACCCAGAAAGGTATTATATCGTAACCGGTTACTAATACATTATTTGGATAATATCTTTTTAACATTTCGGTATTTTCTGGCCAACCTAATGTACTAAAAGGCCAAAGTGCGGATGAAAACCAAGTGTCTAGTACGTCTTCGTCTTGTTCCCACCCTTCTTCTTTTGGGGCTTCTTTACCAACGTATACTTCACCATCTTTATACCATGCAGGTATTCTATGTCCCCACCAAAGTTGTCTTGAAATACACCAATCGTAAGTGATTTCCATCCAGTGTTTCATTGTTTTTTCATAGCGTTCTGGAACGAAGTTTACTTTTTCTTCTTTATTATTTTGTACTTCTAATACTTTATCGGCAAGTGGGCGCATTTTTACAAACCATTGTTTTGAAAGGTATGGTTCAACGATGGCGTCACTTCTTTCTGAGTGTCCAACTGAATGGGTGATTTCTTCGATCTCGATTAATATGTTTTGTTGTTTTAAATCTTCTACTAATTGTTTTCGGCATTCAATTCTATTTAGGCCTTGATATTTATCACATTTTTCATTCATGGTTGCATCTTTATTCATGATAATTATTTTTTCTAGGTTGTGTCTTTCTCCTACTTCGAAGTCGTTTGGATCGTGAGCAGGTGTTATTTTTACAACGCCTGTCCCTTTTTCCATATCGGCGTGCTTATCGGCAATGATTGGGATTTTTTTATTTAATACTGGTAAAATGGCATTTTTACCGATATATTTTTGATATCTTTCATCATTTGGATTTACGGCTACGGCTGTATCTCCAAATAATGTTTCTGGTCTTGTGGTAGCGACATCTAAATATTCGTCGGTGCCATCTATAAAGTATTTCAAATGATAGAAAGCTCCTTGTTCATCTTTATATATTACTTCTTCGTTTGATAGAGCTGTCATTTGAACTGGATCCCAGTTGATGATTCTTTCTCCTCGATAGATTAGTCCTTTATTGTACAATTCTACAAAAACGTGTTTTACGGCATCTGAAAGGCCTTCGTCTAGGGTGAATCTTTCTTTTGAATAGTCTAAGGCAAGTCCTAATTTAGCCCATTGATTATGGATATTTTCAGCATATTCTTCTTTCCATGACCAAGCGGCTTTAGTCCACTCCTGTCTATCCATTTCTCTAGGATTTATTCCTTGTTCTCTTAATCTTTTATCTACTTTAGATTGTGTTGCGATTCCAGCGTGATCCATTCCAGGAAGCCATAGTGCATCATACCCCTGCATTTTTTTGAATCTTATCATGATATCTTGTAAGGTTGTGTCCCAAGCGTGTCCTAAATGAAGTTTGCCGGTTACGTTTGGTGGGGGAATTACAATGGCATATGGTTTTAGTGTCATATCGCCGCTTTTAAAATATCCTTTATTTTTCCAATTTTCATATTTACCATTTTCTACTTCGGTATGATTATATTTTTTATCTAGCATTTTTTATCACTCTTTCTTCTATATATTTTTGTATTATTTTAAAGTATGGTTCAAATCTTTCTTTATCTTTTATTATATTGTATATTTTTTCAATTAGCCCTTTTTCGTATATGTATTGGAAGGAATAATCATAGTTTAGGTCGAAAATGAAGGCTAAATGAAGCAATATAAAATCGTTTCCGTTTTTGACATCAGTTCTTTTAACTGAACGATGATGAATGAAATCTTGTTTTACTTGTGGTGAAAATGGTTCGTTTGTTTCATTTTCTTCAATACTTCCTTCACCAATTAAATAAAGTAAATCTAATTTGTCGGTATCTCTAATGACTTGGCATAACATTTTATTATGAGAACTTAGATTTTGTGGGATTTCATATTTATTGTGGTACTTGATGGCATCATATATTTCGTCATAATCTTCTTCGTTTGACCAGAATTTTTTTATTTCGCCTTTATCAAATAAAAGGTGGACGGCTAAGTCGCATGGTCAACGGATGCGTTGTCGTCAAAGGTTTTATAATCTCGCCATTGTGGAAATCTACCATAATCGTGTAGGAGTCCGACGACTTTGGCAATATCGTAATTACTACTATCCATACCAGAATGTTTTGCGACTAATTGTGATAGTGACATTACTCTATTTGAATGATAGTATTTTCTTTGAATGTTTTGTTCGTTAAAATCAAAGTTTTTAACATATAAATCGAATTGTTCTTTTAGTTTATTTTCCATATTTATTCTCCCTTTTTTGTATGAAAAAACGCCCTTAATATAAGGACGTGCGGTTGACGTGGTACCACCTTAATTTATAAGCTTTGCTTACCTTAAACATTTAACGCATGTGTACGAAATATCTTAACTATTCGGATATTTAGCTCCCAAGCTACCTTCAAATAATTTTCATTAGGGAAAACTTTCAGCCGGTGGTTTTCCTTCTCTAATAATTACTGGTTATTTTACTCCTCTTGTTCTTTGCTGTTAAACTAATTATACTATATTTTCTTTGTTTGTCAACTATTATGCTGGTATATT
>CANRSQ010000062.1 GCA_947642475.1 uncultured Mycoplasmatota bacterium | reverse complement strand
TCAATACTACCAGATTTAAAAGTATCAGTACCCTTATAAGTACCCTTTTCAATCGCACACATATAAGTATAAATTTTCATTGTACTACCAGGTTCAAAAGCATTTGAAACAAGTAAATTCTCATAACTTTTAACATCCCTTGTATTAGGATTAAAAGAAGGACTCGAAGCTGCCCCTAAAATATCTCCAGTCTTCGCATCCATAACCGCAATAACCGACCAGTCAGGCTTATACTCTTCTTCCATTGCTTTAACTTCCGTTTCAACAAACCTCTGAATACTCGCATCTAAAGTTAAATAAATATTACTACCATCAATCGCATCAATTCTAGTTTCCTGTGTATCAGGTATTTTATATCCTAACCTATCCTGTTGATAACTCAAATAACCATCAGTACCCTTAAGTAATTCATCAAACTTAGCTTCAATTCCAAGCTCGCCATCAATACTAGTAACTACTTTACCATCTTTATCCGTTTTTTCATTAGTTTTCGCATAACCTAAAATATAAGATGCAAAATCACCATTCGGATAATATCTTTTATAAGTTTCCGTAAAATCAATACCAGGTAAATTCAAAGCTTCAATTTCACCCTTTTTAAGTTCCGTAATATTTTTACCAGCAAGTCCAAGTTCAATTTGATACTTTCCTTCATCCTTACCCTTAGTTAAACGCTTTTTAATATCAGCCTCATCAGCTTCCAAAACCAAGGCCAAAGCCTTAGCCGTACTATCAATATCCTTAACATGATTAATCTTAGATTTAGTACTACGTTTTTCATCTAAATAAGCAATCAAAGTATAAGAAGTAACATTATGCGCAAGTACATTACCAGTAGAATCATATATAGTTCCTCTTTTAGCCGTTAATGTTTTAGCAACCGTATTACGATTACTCGCAAGCTTTTGAATATCATGTCCATTAACAGTTGGTGATAAAGCTAAATAACAGTATCTCCCAAACAAAATACAAAGACAAAGAAAAAAAACAAAAAAGACTTTTCCCGGAAGTTTCCAAATATTACTTTTTTGCTTTTTTTTCACCACATTAACACCTCTATTCATTAACGACTATGATATTATCATTATTATACGCCAGTCCCATCTCTTTGACAACACCTTTTACATTTTCAAATGAAGTTAGTTCGTTAACTTTCATTGTTAAACTCTCATTTTTCTTTTCCCATGTATCAATATTATATTTAATTTCTTCAATACTCATTTTAAGTTCACTTACCATCGCCCCGCAAAAAGTCTTAACACCAAGAGAAAATACAAAAGTAAAAATGATTACGAAATAAAGTAATCTTTCACCCTTAGTGATTTTCGCTTTTTTAATTTTCTTTTTCGCCATAATCATTTACCCTTTCTATTACTCTTAAACGTGCACTGCGAGAACGTGCATTTTCTTCTATTTCCTCAGAAGACGGCGCTATATTAGCCACCACCTTAAACTTTGGCCTATATTCCATAGGAATTTCCGGAAGTTTGCGTAACTCTTTAGGAATAGAAGATACCTCATTAAAAATTTGTTTACAAATTCTATCTTCTAAAGAATGAAACGTAATTACACATATTCTTCCGCCAGGTTTAATTAACTCCAAAGCATTTCTTAAAGCCTTTTCAAACACATCAAGCTCATTATTAACTTCAATTCTAATCGCTTGAAATACTTTTCTAGCCGGATGCCCCTGTCTGCGATATTTTTCAGGAACATTTTCCTTAATAATTTCCGCAAGTTCCAAAGTACTTTCAATTTTCTTATTATCTCTATATTGGATTATCCCTTTAGCAATACTGCTCGCATACTTTTCCTCACCATACTTGTAAAAAATATTAGTAAGTTTTTCATAAGGATATTCATTAACAACCTCATAAGCAGTAAGCTTATCCTCCCTATTCATACGCATATCAAGTTTGGCGTCTTTGTGAAAACTAAAGCCCCTTTCAGCATTATCAAGTTGCGGTGACGAAACACCCAAATCAAACAAAATGCCATCTACGCATACTTTTCGTTCATTTAGTTCATTCTTCATATTTACAAAATTAGTATTAATAATTTCATAATTAGTTCCTACACTAGCTAACTTTTTATTAGCTTCTACTATAGCTTCCTTATCTTGATCAAATGCATATAAATAACCATTAGGAATTTTCGCAAGAATATTAGAACTATGACCACCATAACCTAAAGTGGCATCCACAATAATACTATCAGCTTTTAAATTCAAATACTTAATACTTTCGTTAAGTAAAACACTTATATGCATAAACCCTCCTAGATGTTTAAAGAACTAGAAAATAAACTATCAGCGATATCAGATAAATTATCTTCATTTTCATCAATAAAGCTATTCCATCTTTCCTCGCTCCATATTTCAAGTCTGTCGCCAACACCAATAACGACACAATCTTTCTTTAAATCAGCATATTTAATTAGTGGTGATGAAATATTAATTCTTCCTTGTTTATCAAATTCAATATTAGTCGCACCTGATAAAAAGAAACGCATGAAGTTACGAGCATCCTTAACATTTGGAAGTTCTTGATATTTACGAACGATATTATCCCAAACATTTTTAGGATAAACAAATAAACATCCATCAAGACCTCTAGTGACAACAAAACTTTCACCAAGCTCATATCTAATCTTTGAAGGGATAGTAAGTCGGCCCTTATCATCAATAGTGTGATGGTATTCACCCATAAACATAAATATCCCCCACTTTCACCCACCAATATACACTGGATACCACTATTCTACTATTTTAAGGGTTTATTGTAAATACTTTTTTCCACATTTTTATAGAATTTAAGCAAATTTTACATATAAAAAAAGAAAAACTTGTGGAAAAGATTTTCTAAATTTTAGATTTCAAATTATAAGTGGTTGTAAAAATGCGATTATCACTACAATATTTTAAAACATATCCATTAACCTCCCTACATATAATAACACCTACTGTTTTATCATTAAAAGGTTCTTTAATATTATCATCAACATAATTTATATATTTCATAACTTGTCCAATATAATCAGCCTTAAATCTACCAGCTTTAACCTCAATAACTACAAAACAATTGAATCTATAATTAAATAGTAAAAAATCTATAGAATGTTTATCCTTACCAATTTTTATTTTTACCTCATGACCGCCATACAAAAACCCAACACCGAGTTGTTTTAAAAAATCATCCATATTTTCTAAAATTAAATTATGTAAAGCATACTCGGTTACTTTTTCAGGAATATTCGTAGATTTAATAACGATAGGATTTTTAATTAGTGTATTTACTTTTGGTTCAGATAGTTCCTCTTTATAACCTATTCTATCATATTCTTTTGATTTTATTCTTTCTCTAAGTTCACGAACAGACAAATTTTGTTTTTCGCAAATATACAAATAATAGTTTATTTCTTGAACATTATTTAATGAAAATAAACTTCTATAATGCGTAAATGTCAATTGGTGTCTCAATGAGACACCATTTTTTACTAATAAATAAAATTGTCTCATTCTCTTTAAATTTGAACTTTGAAATCCTTTCCCTAATTCTTTAGTAAGCCTTTCAGAATATTCCCTAATTAATCTGTTACCATACTTAGCTCGTTCTTCTCCACCTTGAGCTTCTACTAATAATCTTCCAACCTCATAATAACTATTCAAATCACTTTTATTCTTAGAATAATCCTTCGCCTTTTTATAAATTTCGTTTTTAACAAGCGTTTCTTTTATTTCAGTATAATAATTCACTAAACAAAACCTCCTTTATCAAAGTTTTGCCCATTTTTACTCTCCTATATATAATATACGGTAAAACCATAGCAAAACCCTGCAAGAAAAAAGAAAAACTTTCAAAAACTTAAAATTTATCCACAAAAAAAGGCTTAATCTAAGCCCTAAATTTGTTTAAATGCACTAGTTTTACGAATCACATAAACACCTAAGCCAGCTAAAGCAATAGTAGCAATACCTAATGCAATTGGTAAATTAACACCAGTTTTTGGATTTTTAACATTGTTTGTATTTTGTACTTCATCTTTTTTAGTATCAGGTGTAATAGTTGGATCAGTTACATCAGTAGGAACATCGATAGAACTATCTTTAGTAAAAATTCCTCCTGCCATAATTCCATCAGTTGTTAAAGCAGTATAATCATCAGATTTAACCCATAAAATATAAGCTTCTGTTTCACTAGGAACACCAACCTCAATAGTCCCAGAAGTATTATTACTAGATACTTCATTCCAGCTAGTACCATATTTACCAGCAGTCGCAACTAAAGCATTCCAATCATCCATATCTTTTTTTAATGCTTCTAAAGCCGCATTAAATGCATCTTCTAAATCCGAATTAGTATCATCTGCTTCAAATTCCTCGTAGGCTTTTTCAAAAGCCGCAGTATCAGTTTCAATCTTCTTAGCTAACGCTTCTGCATTAGCTTCAATCGCATCAAGTTTAGAAACTTCTACCTTTACAACTTGATAAGAAAAAGTTTCTGAAGCTTCCTTATTATAAGTAAGTTTTCCATCTTTAGAAACATCCTCTCCAAGTTCAAGTGCGCTAGTTCCCATAACACATACAAACATCAAAAGAAAAGCAAATCCAAACATTTTAATTTTTTTCATTTTCTCTTTCCCTCCTACATTTACATTATACCCCCCCCCCCCCCCCTAAAAATGCAAGTAAAATAAACAAAAAAATTAAAAAAA
>CANRSQ010000061.1 GCA_947642475.1 uncultured Mycoplasmatota bacterium | reverse complement strand
GCAAGTTTTTAAATTTAATTAAAAAAAGTTGCTTTTAAATCTTGAAGTAATAATAAGTGTTTTGATTATTGACTTTAGTTATTAATCGTGTTAATATTTATTTATAAATCGATGAGGAAGAATAGTAGTATAAGTAATTATTGATAGAGAGTTAGTGTTTGGTGGAAACTAATAATAGGTCTTATATGAATCTACTTCTGAGTGGAAATTAATCATTTCCCGGCAGATGCCGTTATCTTTAATTAAGACTATGAATTAGGATGGTACCGCGGTCTAACGCTCCTAAATGCATAGTCTTTTTGTTTTATGTTGGAGGTTGTTATGGAAGTTTTAGGAAATATTATAAATGAGCTTGAAAGCCAAAAATCATTATTACTTGAGGAAAAGGACGCTAATTTACAACTGATTGAAGAATATGAAAGTAAAATTTGTTATTATAAAAATTTATATAATTATTATCTATCTTTATGTAATGTGAAAGAATCACAGAAAAATGGGTATAAAAATATTTTAGATTATTGTGATGATAGTGTTAATTTGTCTTCATATAATATGTTTAATGGTGGTTATGAAAGATTAATTAAACAAAGAATTGCTGAAATTAGTAGTGAAATCTCATCGATTTGTGAAAGAAAAAGGGTATGCTTTTATCTTTATGATTATTATAAAGGAAGAAAGACAGAGTTGGAAACTCAAAATGAATCGATTGATAAACGAGTTTCGGAAATTGATAAAGAGATTTTTGGTATTAATGGGGAAGAAAAAGTTTATAAATTAGAAAGAGGGAATTAAAATGATCGATATTAAATTGATAAGAGAAAATAAGGGGTTAGTTAAAGAAAATATTAGAAAGAAATTTCAAGATAAGAAACTTCCTTTAGTTGATGAGGTTTATGATCTTGATATTGAGTGCCGCGAGGCTAAGCAAAAAGGGGATAATTTAAGGGCTTTGAAAAATGAAAAAAGTGCTTTAATTGGTTCTTTAATGCGTGAAGGTAAAAAGGATGAGGCTGAAAAGGTTAAGGCTGAAGTTAGCGGTCTTGGTGATGAAATTGTAGCTTTAGAGAAAAAGGAAGAAGAACTTACTAAAAAAATTAAAGAGAACATGATGGTTATTCCAAATATTATGGATGCTTCTGTACCTATTGGTGAAGATGATAGTAAAAATGTGGAAAATGAAAAGTATGGTGAACCTTTTGTGCCTGATTTTGAAATTCCATATCATGCTGATATTTGTGAAAAATTATGTGGTTTAGATAAGGAAAGTGCTGGTAGAACTAGTGGTAATGGTTTTTATTATTTAATTGGCGATATTGCTAGACTTCATTCTGCTATGCTTAGTTATGCTAGAGATTTTATGATTGACAAGGGTTTTACATATGCAATTCCTCCATTTATGATTAGAAGTGATGTTGTTACTGGTGTTATGAGTTTTGAAGAAATGGATGCTATGATGTATAAAATCGAAGGCGAAGATTTATATTTGATTGGTACTAGTGAACATTCTATGATTGGTAAATTTAAAAATCAAATTATTAGGGAATCTGAGCTTCCAATTGCTATGACTTCTTATTCTCCTTGTTTTAGAAAAGAAGTAGGGGCGCATGGTCTTGAGGAAAGAGGTTTATACCGTGTTCATCAATTTGAAAAACAAGAGATGGTTGTTTTATGCAACCCTGAAGATGGCATGGATTGGTATAATAAAATGTGGAGCTTTACTGTGGAATTCTTTAGAAGTTTAGATGTTCCTGTTCGTACTTTGGAATGTTGTAGTGGTGATTTAGCTGATTTAAAAGTTAAATCTTGTGATGTTGAGGCTTGGAGTCCAAGACAACAAAAGTATTTTGAGGTTGGTTCTTGTTCGATTTTAGGTGATGCACAGGCTCGTAGACTTGGTATTCGTATGAAAACTGAAAATGGTAATGAGTATGTAACTACTTTAAATAATACTGTTTTAGCTACTCCTCGCGGACTTATTGCGGTAATTGAAAATAATTATAATGAAGATGGAAGTATTAATATTCCAGAAGCTTTAAGACCTTATATGGGTGGTAAGAGTAAAATTGAAGTTAAATAATTTCTGAAGGTGAGTTATGAAAAGATATTATGATAGTATAAGCAAAGAATTAAGGGGCTATTTTGATATTTTATCACCTGAATTTCCTGAATGGTTACATGATTATATTGATTCTCCTGAAATGCAACGTATTGGTAAGATTAGTATGGATTGTGGATGTGATTATACTAATCTTTTTCCAAAACATCCATGGCATTCTAATTTAGATCATAGTGTTGGAGTGGCTTTAATTATATGGAATTTTACACATGATAAAAAACAAACTTTAGCTGGTTTATTTCATGATATTGCGACCCCGGTATTTAAGCATTGCATTGATTTTATGAATGGTGACTTTGAAAATCAGGAATCTACTGAAGAAAAAACTAGTGAGATTATAATGAATTCTGATACTATAATGAATCTTTTAAATAGAGATAGGATATTATTAAAAGAAATTAATGATTATAAATTATATCCGATTGCGGATAATGATTCGCCTAGGTTATCAGCTGATAGATTTGAATATAATTTTTGTTGCGGATATATTATTCATCCAATTTGGAATTTATCTGATTTAAAGGAATGCTATAGAGATGTTCAAGTTTTAAAAAATGAAGATGGTATAGATGAACTTGGATTTAGTCATTTGGAGATAGCTGAGAAATATATTGCGACTATTAGTAAGTTATGGCCTTGGTGGATAAATGATGAGGATAGAACATCAATGCAGTTTTTTGCGGATATGTGTGCTTCTATGAATAATTTAGGTTATCTTTCGATAGATGATTTATATAATTTATCTGAAAGGGAAGTTATTGAACGTTTTAGGACTTGTGATGATTATTTAGCTGAATGTTTTGAAAAGTTCGAAAATGCCAGTAATTGTTTTAGAAGTGAAGAAATGGTGGCTGGTAAATACTGCGTTAATATAAGAGGGAAAAGAAGATTTATAAATCCCTTAGTGCATGAACGTGATTTATATGGCCGTGTTTATGATTTGTCTTTAAAGGCTAAGGCTGATATTGATAAATATATGGAAATCCCGATTGATGGTTATACTTATTTAGATTTTGATTTTAAACCAGTACAAAAATCTAAAGTTTATACTAAAAAATAGTTTGTGAATTAACAGACTATTTTTAATGATATTATTTTTTATAAAAATGGTGTACAATGTTATATGGGGAGGTAAATTATGAAAGTTGGAGTTTTTGATTCTGGTATTGGTGGTCTTACGGTTTTAAATCGTTTAATTAATGATTACCCAAATAATGAATATATTTATTTTGGCGATACCTTTAATTTACCTTATGGAACTAAAAGTTTAGATGATCTTCGAAATTATGCAGATAAGATTATTGAGTTTTTAATTTCTGAGGGTGCGGAAATTATTGTTATTGCGTGCGGGACTATTAGTTCTAATTTATATGAGGAACTTAGGGAAAAGTTTGATATTCCTATTATTGATGTTTTAACGCCAACTGTTAGGTATATTAAAGAAAATAATCTTGATAATGTTGGTATTTTTGCGACGCCAATGACTATTAAGAGTGGGGCTTTTGATGGTGTAGTTGGTAGTTCTATTTCGTGTCCTTTATTTGTTCCTTTGATTGAAAGTGGGAAGATTAATTCTAAAGAATGTTCTGATGCTGTTATTAGTTATTTAAATGAGCTTGGTGACTGTGAATATATTATTTTAGGGTGCACACATTATCCTTTACTTATGGATGTTATTTCTAAGTATACTAACTCTAAATTAATTGATATGGGTCAGTGTGTTTCTAAGTATATTAATATTAAGAATAATGGAAAGTTAAATGTTGTTTTGCATTTTTCATTATTGTCAGATGAGCTTTTAGAAAATGTTTCTAATATTATCGATGTTTCTTATGAAATAAATGAAAAAAGATTATAATTTATCTTACTAATTTGTAAGGTATTTTTTCTTTTATTTTGGTATAATGGTAATAAGCGAGGTGGTTTATGAATACTAACAGACTAAAACAAATTTTATTATTTATACTTGTTCTGGCGATTATGGTAGGATTGTTATTTATATTTTTTTATGTATTTTTGTTTTTTGCTATAGTAGGAATAATTTATTATATATATAAGAAATTATTTAAAAGGCCTAAGAAGGTAGATAAGGTAAGTGATGATCATAAAAAAATAAATCCAGTTATTATTGATATGGATGACTAGGTTTACACTTTTAAAAAAATTGTAGGTCTTTGGAGAATGTTATGTTTGTTATTTGATTTTAGGGGCATTTTCCTATATAATGTTTATGCGAGGTGATTTCTGTGAATATTGATATTACAAGGTTACGTTCTGGGCTGGAAGATTATATTATGATTGATGAAGTATATTCTTTTTCAGAAGATGAACTTAAGGGTAGTTCTATTTTAAAGTTAGATGATGTTAAAATAGATGGTGATATTACTAAAAATAGTATAGATGAATATATTATTAATGTGGTGGTTAAAGGAACAATGGTTTTGCCTTGCAGTGTGAGTTTAAAGCCTGTAGATTATGATTTTAGCATCCAAATTAATGGAAATGTTGCTGAAATTATGGCAGAATTTAACGAAAATTTCGAAAACAATCAAAAAACTCTTGATATTTTGCCAATAATATGGGAAAATATATTAATGGAAATTCCCATTCGAATTGTCAGTGATGACATAGGTGATGTTAAAACACATGGAGAAGGTTGGGAACTGATTACCGAAGAAAAAGAAATGGTAAATCCAAATTTAGCTAAATTAAAAGATTTATTATAGGAGGTGTTAGAAATGGCAGTACCAGCTAGAAAAGTTAGTAAAACTAGAGGTAGAAAACGTCGTACACATTATAAAATAGACGAAAAAACTACTACAGTTTGTCCAAAGTGTGGAGCTACTGTAAAACCACATAGAGTTTGTAAGTCATGTGGAACTTATAAAGGAAAAGAAGTTATCGAAACTGAAACAGCTGAATAAGTTGTTTTTTTTTACAAAATTTCCTTTTTTGTAAGGTAAAAACAGGCAAATTTGCCAAATCCATCTAAGACAGATTTGGTATTTTTGTATATAAAAATGTGCAG
>CANRSQ010000060.1 GCA_947642475.1 uncultured Mycoplasmatota bacterium | reverse complement strand
TAGATTGCTATTCTAACAAAGAAGAAAACATTAGTCAATAATTCAAAACTACAAAATCTCCTTTTCTGCATAAAAAAACATGCAAATTTCCCAAATCTGCGCATAAAAAATCCCCAAAAAAGGAATTTTGTAAAAACCATTGACTTACTTAAACCATTGATATATATTATTGCCCACGGAAATATTGTAACCGCTATTGGATGTCTGCCTATTTATTTTGGGGGTTTTGGTCTCAAAATAGGAGGCCCCCATATGACAAAAAAAGATTTTCTAATCCTAGTATTGCTTGTAATTATCATTTTATTAGTTGCTCTTCTTTGGAAGAGTCTTAATTAATAGAGAAAGACACCCCCAGAATAGGAGTGTCTTCTCTATTACACACTAATAGGGTAGACATTGATATGTTACAATGTTTCCCTTTTTTATGAGGAATTTTCCTCACTAAATATAATATACCACATTTACTAATTTATTACAATATATTAAACGCCAACAGACATTGTTTCTGGCAAAGTAGAACCACCATCAATAACAATACCCTGACCAGTTATATAACTAGCTTCATCACTAGCAAGAAAAGCCGCTAAATTACCAAGCTCTTCAATAGTTCCAAGTCTCTTCATCGGTATTCCAGCCGCAATGCCATCAACCACGCTTTGTGGATTTTCACTATCGGTATCCTTGGCAATACCTTCAACCATAGGTGTCATAATATAACCCGGCATAATTGCATTAACTCTAATATTCTTTTCCACAAGTTCTGCAGCTAACCCCTTAGTAAAACCAATTAAAGCCGCTTTCGTAGTCGCATAAGCAACCTCTCCACTATCCGCAACCATTGGACCAGTTACACTAGATAAATTAACAATAGAACCACCATTCATATAAGGAACAGCAGCCTTAGTAACATTCCACGTACCTTTTATATTAATGTCAAAGTGAAAATCTCTAACCTCATCAGACATATCCATAAAAGTTTCTAATTTAGCCACACCAGCATTATTAACCACAATATCAATATGTCCATACTTATCATTAATAGCCTTCATGCATTCAGACACCTTTTTAACATCACGAATATCCACCTGAAAACCACATACATTACCTAAAGAACCTAATTCATTAATTGTTTCCCCTAGTTTGTCTGAATAATCTAATATCGCAATACTAGCACCTTCCTTTAAAAATACTTTAGCAATACCAAGGCCATTTCCCATAGCTCCACCAGTAATAACTGCAACTTTACCTTTTAATTTCATACCATCAACCTCTTTCTATTAAAATTTCTACTTCATCATCATTTTTAATTCCAAAAGCATTCGCATCATCAGTATCTAAATGCAGCCTAAGGCCAGCGTCTTCACTAGGCTTTAAATAAACATTCTTAAGTATGCCACCTTTTTCACCATCTACCTTGATACAAACTTTATCCACATCAGATAATCCATACTTCAAAATATCATTTGGCGTTATATGAATATGTCTATTAGCAATAATTAAACCCTTATCTAAATTAACTTCACCCATCGGTCCAATCAAAGTAACTGACAAACTATCATCCAAATCACCAGAAGATTTAACTAACGGATTAACATTTAACTTATATGCATCAGTTCTAGAAATTTCTACTTGATTATAATCACGAAAAGGTCCTAAAACACGCACATTAGATATTTCCTTTTCACCACACTTAATTGTAACAAAACTTTTAGAAGCAAACTGCGTAGGTTGATCTAAAATACGTTCAACCTCTAAACTATCATTACCAAAAATTTTAATATATACCTCTTTAGTTAAATGAACATGCCGATTAGATACACCAACTAAAATTTTCATACTTTCACCCCTTTATTATATATAATTATATCATATTTCATTTATTCATTAAATATATTTTAAGGAAAGGATGATTATATGAATAATAATTTTGTAAACCAAAACCCATTTCCAGGTACACCACTTTATACAGGAGGAAATACCGTTCCAAACCAAGAGGTACAACAAAACTTTCCAGATACCCAGTTTGAACAATCATATATTGAAAACATATTAAGATTAAATAGAGGAAAACAAGTAGAAATATACGCATCATATCCCGACTCAACTGAATGGCGTGATCGTATATTCAAAGGGATTATTGAACAATCAGGTCGTGATCACGTAATATTAAGCGACCCAACCACTGGAAATTGGTATTTAATTCTAATGATTTATATCAACTTTATCAAATTTGATGAAAGAATTATTTCTAGTTCTGAATTCTATCCAAACAATTGAAATAGATAAATTTATTTGCTATAATGATTAATAGGTGGTAGTATGATAACAGTATTAATCATAACATTAGCAAGTTTTTTTATTATCTTTATTTTAGGACTATTAATCGCAAACACATTCAATAATTTTCAAAATTACATAATTAGAATAAATGAAGCTGAAGCTAATATTGATTCAACATTAAGAACAAGATTTGATCTTTTAAATAAATCAATCGATATCATAAAAGCCAATACAAAAATTGAAGGCGACATCATGACAACTATCGTAAAATTACGTTCTCGAAAATTATCAAACTTTGATTTAGATAGACAACTATACGAAGGCATCAAAGAATTTAATAAACATAAAGAAGAACATCCTGAATTAAAGAAAAGTGAAGTATTTACTAAAATAGATATTTCATTAAGTGAATCTGAAGCAGAAATAGTAGCCTTCAGAAAATACTATAATGACATAATTACCGATTATAATAAATTAGTAAAAAAATTCCCGTCAAACATCATTGCTCTAATTTTTAAATTTAAACCAAAACTATATTTTGATGGTAAAGATATGAGCGATGATGACAATAAAGATTTTAAACTATAAAAGGTATAACTTTAAATGTTATACCTTTTTTAATTACTAATCTTATATTTAATATTAGCGGTTTCTGGATACTTTTCTTTGGATGTTATTTTTATTATTTTATCTTTTTTAATAGTAATTTCTTTTTTATAGTTTAATGTAGTTATTTTTTTATTTTCTGTATTATATAATGTAGCTTCTACATTTTTTATTTTTACACTATCTTCATTTTTATTTGTTAGTTTTACTTCTATTTCGGTTCCGTTATCGGTTAAGGTAAATGTTTCTGTTGTAGCTTTTATATTTTTTATATTTTCTTCTTTTTGGTTTGTGTTGTTTGAATGGGTTACTACAACTATTACTATAGTTAATATTATTAATATTGTTAGTATTGGAATTATTATTTTTTTCATTATGATACCCTCTTATACATGTATACTGTTATATATGGTTGTAAATTTGTAAATGATGTCCCACTTCCAGAACTTCCCGAAGTATTAGCAGTTGTTGTTATGTTATGAGTGTGGGCTCCATTACTTCCTGTTGTACTGGTAGTGGTTGTTACAGTGTGGGTATGAGTTCCATTCCTTCCTGTATTTGGACTAAATCCCATATAACCAAGGCCACCGATCGATGTGCCTGCAGGGTTATGAATATTTCCTTGTCCTGCAGAAAATGCGAGCAATCCACCATTTAATGAATGGGTATGAGCTCCAGCTGAAGCGGCCGTTCCAGATAATGCTGGAATACTATGGGTATGATTACCTGAGCTTGCGGCTGTTCCTGATAGTACTGGTATTGAATGAGTATGTGATGGAAGATTAGATATTGATAAAGTGGTTGATGCACTTCCGCCTGTTTTATTTACTGTATTAAAATTATCATCATTTGAATCTACCCCTACTAAAGTTTTTCCCGGACCGTATACTTCCCAAGTTCCACCTAAAGCGTCATTAACTTGACTTGTTGTTGAGTATGTAGTTGTTTCATATATGCTTCCTATTGGATATGTTTTGTCTAGTCTGTTTTTTTCTAAGTTATCTACGTCCTTTATTAATTCATCCAATTTATCTTCAAGTGTCAAAGCACTATAATTACTAATAAATAGAAAAGTTGTTATTAATAAAACTATTATTTTTTTCATATTTATTCTCCTAACTAATTCTTTTATACATATACACTGTCGTATATGGTTGTAAGTTGGTAAATGATGTTCCACTTCCGGTACTTCCTGAAGTATTAGCTGCTATTGTTACGTTATGGGTGTGATTTCCATTACTACCTGTTGTATTTGCTTTAGTGGTTACTGTATGAGTATGAGCGCCTGAACTTCCTGTGTTCAATGACCATCCCATGTAGGCAATTCCTCCTATATTAGTTCCACTGCCTAAATCTATATTACCTTTTTTATCTGAATTGTATACTAGTAGTGCTGAATAAATACTATGATTGTGATTGCCTGCAGAGGCAGCAGTTCCTGATAAGGATGGAATGCTATGGGTATGGTTTCCAGCACTTGTAGCGGTTCCTGATAAGGATGGAATACTATGGCTGTGTGAAGGTAAGTTTGTTACGGCTAATGTACTAGTTTTACTTCCTCCAGTCTTATTTACTTCATTAAAAGTACTATCATTTTCATCTACTCCAACTAGTGTTTTACCTTTTCCGTATTCTTCCCAAGTTCCGCCAATTGTTCCGCTTGGATTTGTGTTACTTTCTGTTATGTATATACTTCCTACTGGATATGTTTTATCTAATAGGCTACTTTCATATTTATCTTTTTTATTTTTAACTAATTCGTATAATTTTTCGTATGTTTCATTTAATTGTGTTTCGTTAAGGTTATATATTTTTGAGTTATTGGCATGATCTGTGACTTTTATTTTTATTTTACTTAAATATACGTTGTTTATTTCATATTCTGTTTCTTTGTTTTTATTAACATATTCTTCATCACTTTCACTTAGTTCATATTTATTTATTCCTGAGGCATCAGTACAGTTGGCTTTTATTTTTATATTATCTAATGTTATGTTAGTAATTTTTATTTCACATTCTGGTGGGGTTGTATCTTTAAATATAGCGTATAAAGTTATATTTTCGTTTAACATATTTAATTCGGTTAATCCTTCAGTCGCATCTTTGCTTGTATTCCATCCTAAGAATTCAAATCCTTCTTTTGTAGCTGTATTTGATAAGTTGATACTTTCGCCAGTTCCCTTATATTCATTAAGGCTTGTACAATCTTTTCCTCCATTAGTAGTACAATCATAAGTTACTAAGTATTTATCTGTTGGAGTTATTGTCCCTCCTTCGGCCTGGGTATAATTTAAATCAACTGAGATTTCTCCACTTCCTTCTTCTGGAGTTCCTGTAAAGTCTGGATTATATTCTATTTTTACTTTTATTATTTGTGATGAGTTTTTAAATAGTTTTTCTCCTTTTGTATATCCTGAAAAGGTTATTTTAACAGCTTCGTTTGTTGATTTTATATTTTCTGAAATATTATCTAATGATGCATCTATTGTTCCATTATTTTCTACTGTTACATCGTACTCTATTGAGTCTCCTTTTTCATATAGATTAGCTTCCATATAAGCTGTTAGATCTGTCCATGTTGGCGTTTTTACTTCTTCGACTCCTCCAGTTTCATTTGATTTTGTTACATTGGTTATTTTTATATCCCAGTTACT
>CANRSQ010000059.1 GCA_947642475.1 uncultured Mycoplasmatota bacterium | reverse complement strand
AACATTAACTTGCCTAATAAACATTATCTATCACTATAAGGACTAACATGAATAATAACATGTTGAAGTCTAGAATCATGTTTCTTAAGATTATCCTCAATCTTATCAAGTACATCATGTGCCTTTTTCAGAATAATATTTCCATCCATCGAAACTTCAAGATTTAATTGATAAATAGAACCATATTTCAAAATTATCAAATTTTCTATTTCTTTGATTTCAGATTCCTTAAAAATAATTTCCTCTAATTTTTTAATATAATTAAGATCAGTAACCTGTTTTCCTAAAAGGCTACTAAAGTTTTCCACAAGAATATTAAAAGCAATTTTTAAAACTAATATTCCAATAATAACCATAGCCACAGTATCAGCATATACAAATATTCCATTTAACTGCGAAAGTAAAATTGAAACTAAAACCACTACTGAGCTAATAACATCAGTCAAACTTTCATTACCAGACGCGGTTAAAATATTACTATCATATTTCTTACCACATTTCAAAATATAACGTGATAATAAAAGTTTAGCCACAATAACAATTATCCCAATAATTGCCGTTAAAATATTAGGAACCATAGGCTTATCAAATATTCCATTATAAATAATTGTAAAGCCCATAACCATAATTACAAATCCAATTACAATACACGTAATATATTCTATTTTACCATGCCCAAAAGGGTGTTCCTTATCAGCTGGTTTTAAAGATAGCTTATGCCCTGCCATCGCAAACACATCCGTCAGCATATCACTTAAAGAATGAATACCATCGGCAATCAAAGCGCCAGAAGCCCCAATAATACCAGAAATAATTTTAACTAAAGCTAAAACAATATTTGTTATAAAACTATGCATTAATACTTTTGTTACCTTACTCACACTACCACCTATATTATTATATTAAATTTATTTCGCTTCGAACCAATTTTTACCATAATTAACATCTACATTTAAAGGAACTTCCAATTTATAAACATGTTCCATAATATCCGTAACTAATTCCTTAACAATTTCAAGTTCCTCACTTACAACATCAAAGATAAGTTCATCATGAACTTGAATAATCATTTTACTTTTAAGATTTCTCTCCTTAAAAGCATTATAAACCTTAATCATCGCCAGCTTAATAATATCCGCACTAGTTCCTTGAATTGGCGTATTTAAAGCAATCCTCTCCCCACTTTGTCTAATCATATAAGCAGGATTTTTAAGTTCAGGAATATTACGTTTTCTATTAAATAACGTTCTAACATAACCATTTTCTTTCGCATGACTAATTGTATCATCCATATATTCCTTAATTCCTGGATAAGTTTCTAAATACGTGTCAATAAACTTCTTCGCATCAACAGCCCTAATATCCAAGTTTTCACCTAATCCAAAACCACTAATACCATAAATAATTCCGAAATTAACCGCTTTAGCCACTCTACGCATGTCAGGAGTAACTAAATCAGCTGGAACCTTAAAAATATCACTAGCCGTTTTCGCATGAATATCCATCCCCGCCTTAAAAGCTTCTTCCAAAGCTGGAACGTCCGCAATATGCGCAAGTATACGAAGTTCAATCTGTGAATAATCTGCACCTAAAATATAATCATAAACAGGAACAAATGCCTTTCTAATCGACCTACCAAGTTCATCCCTAACCGGAATATTCTGTAAATTAGGTTCTATTGAAGAAAGTCTACCAGTACGTGTTAAATTTTGCGTATAAATAGTATGAATCTTACCATCTATAATATAGTTTTGTAAACCCTCAATATAAGTACCATAAAGCTTAGATAATCCTCTATATTCTAATACTGCATTAACAATTGGATGTTTATCACGAATCTTGTGTAAAACATCAGCTGCCGTCGAATAACCATTACTAGTTTTCTTTCCATGAGGTAAACCAAGTTTTTCAAATAAAATTTCCGATAGCTGCATAGGTGAAGAAATATTAAATTCACATCCCGCCATATTATAAATTTCATTAGTTAAAATTTCTAATTTAACCTGAATATCTTCACCCATAGATATAAGCTTGTCTCTATCAACCTTTACCCCAGTAAATTCCATATCAGCTAACACATTAGCCAAAGGAAGTTCAATGTTTTCAAATAAATCCATAACCTCCTCAGCCTTTAATTTATCCTCAAACATTTCTTTAGTATCATAAATGAATTTGGCCCTCATTACACACGATTTAGCAACTTCCATTTCATCAGGCATTTTCAAATGAATAAATTTACCATAAATAGTTTCATAAAAATCCAAATTACAATTAACTTCATTAGCTAAATAAGCCATATCATCTTTAACATTATAGTCAAGTAAAGAACCCGCAATCATTGTATCAAAAACAAAATTAGATACAGAAATACCCAAATGTTTTAAAGCCACTATAACCTTTTTAACATCATAAGTATATTTAATATTTTCCCTTAAAAACAAAGGATTTTCTTTCAAAACTTCCAAAGGAATAAAAGCACTTACCTCTTTATTATAAACGCCCATACCAATTATTGGAGCCGTATGATAATTAGAACCAAAAACCTCTAAACAAACTGCTACATCACCATTAATATTAAGCTCATTTATATCTCTAATAATTTTAATATCAGGTTCTTTTTCTGTTACAGTTTTTTTATTCTTCTTAAGAAATGAATAAAACTCAAGTTCCTCATACATACTATTTAATTTATCAGTATCCGCATCTTTATATTTAATATCATTAATATCAATATCCATAGGTACATCTTTAACAATAGTAGCCAAATCATAACTCATATAAGCATTATCTTTATCATTAACAAGTTTTTCTTTTAATTTTCCAGAAATCTTATCAATATTTTCATAAATGCCATCTAAAGTTTTATATTCATGAAGTAATTTTAAAGCTGTTTTTTCACCAACACCTTTAACCCCGGGAATATTATCAGATGAATCACCCATTAAAGCCTTTAAATCAATAACATTAATAGGTTTAATTCCATATTCCTGTTCAAACGAATTTTTATTATAACGAATATAATCCTTTTGTTTTAATAATTTAATATCTACATCATCAGAAATAAGTTGTAATAAATCTTTATCACTACTAATAATAGTTCCAACATACTCAGAATCTTTATTACAATATTCACTAAAAGTTCCAATAATATCATCAGCTTCATAATTATCTATTTCATAATATTTAATTCCCATAGCCGTAAGTAACTCTTTAGCAATCGGAAACTGCATCTTAAGTTCATTAGGGGTTTCTGTTCTACCATCTTTATAAACATCATATTTTTCATGCCTAAAAGTTTTTCCCTTATCAAACGCTACAATCATATATTCTGGATTTTCTTCATTAATAATTTTATTTATCATATTAGTAAACCCAAATAAAGCGTTAGTCGGAAACCCTTTACTATTGTTCATAAAATTACCATTATATGCAGTTGCATAATAACTTCTAAATAAAAGGTTATTACCATCAACTAGTATTATTTTCTTCATATTATCACCTATATCCATTTTAACACATATAACCCATTATTTAAACATTTATAACCTTATAAGTTGATACAAATAATTTAGGAAACCCTACATACTCCACAACAAATTCATTATTTTTCTTGCAAATAATAATACCAGCTGTTTTATCATGAAAATCCTTTTTAATATTTTTATCCACATAATTCATATATTTAACAGTTTGACCTATATGCTCAGCTTTTAACTCTGTAACTTTAATCTCCACCACTACATAACACCCATATTCCATATTAAATAAAAGAAAATCTATATAATTATAATTATTACCTAACTTTATTTTTACCTCATGTCCTACATAGGCAAATCCAACACCTAATTCTTTCAAAAAATTATCCATATTCTCTAAAATAAGATTATGAAGTGCGTACTCAGTTATTTTTTCAGGAATATTCTTAGTTTTAATAACAATCGGATTTTTTATTAAAGTATTTATTTTTGGTTCAGATAGTTCCTCTTTATAACCTACTCTTTCATATTCGTTAGATTTGATTCTTTCTTGAAGCTCTCTAACGGATAAATTTTGATTTTCTGCAATATAAATATAGTAATCAATTTGTTCCGATTTTTGTGCCATAATTAACCGATAATGACTCCAACTCAATTTATCACACAGTGTGTGACGTTTTCTAAACACTAGATAAAACTTACGCATGTATCTTAAATTAGTTGTAGTATAACCCTTACCTAATTCTTTGGTTAACCTTTCAGAATATTCCTTAATAAGTTTATTTCCATACTTTGCACGTTCTGCTCCACCTTGAGCCTCTATTAACAATCTTCCTACTTCGTAATAACTCTTTAAATCGCTTTTATTTTTAGAATAATCCTTTGCTTTTTTATACATTTCATTTTTTATTAATGTATCTTTTATTTCATTATAGTAATTCATTAAACAAAACCTTCTTTCTTTTTGGTTTTGCCCATTTTTATTCTCTATATATAATATACGGTAAAACTATAGCGAATTCCTGCAAGAAATAGAAAAAAGTTGCATTTTTTTGAAATTTTTATATAACAAAAAAAGCTGAATAATCAGCTATTTAAAATCCATTAATACAATATGCATAACCATTATCAATACGACAATAGGATTGAGAAGATTCTCCAGCACGAACAACTCCATCCGAAAGAACATATACAGAATCAAATCCTCCACCAACACAAGTAAAATCTGAGCTATTATTATGAACACTACCACCATTAGCCGTAAACCATGACCCTTGACCTTGTAACAGTGATTTATTGGTTTCATAATAATCAGCACCACTTCTCATACAATGCTCTGTATCTGTTACAAAACATACATATGATACAGTTATTTTATTATCGATTACATCATGTCTCAAATAATAATTCTTGCCTAATGTAGTCGGATCTGTTGTTGTCTCTACTCCAACTATGCTATCACCTACACCAAGTTGATCTGTTGTCCATCTATATACAGTCCCAGTAAATGGTGTTGGTTCTGGTTCTACAAGCTCGCCATCTACTTGAACATAATCAAGGTTTATTGTAAATGATTCAATAGTACTCCCCGGCTGACTTGTTACATCATCATATTCTACTTTTACCGTTAATACTTTTGATTCTCCAGCTTTTAATACATCTCCTACTTGAAAGTCAATTTCTGATCTTGTAAATATTACTGCTCCAGTTTTTGTTACTAAATCTACTGGAGTTATTTTTTCTAATTTGGCATCTATTGTTCCTTTATTTGTTACAGTTATATCATATTCTATACTATCTTTTGGTGAAACTAAATTTGTTTCAAAAGTTGCACTTAGTGTTCCTATTCCCGTTATCTTTTCAGTTCCATCTTCATTTAAAGATGTAGTCGCTCCGCCCACTTTATTTTTTTCTTTTATAGCTGTTATTTTAATATCCCAATTACTATTAATACTTGATGTACCTTTAATATTTAGGACACTATTAAAAGCTGCATACCCTACTACCATTAATAAAAGTACTCCACATAATACTCCTATAATAATGTTTCTTTTCTTTGTTTCTGATTGTCTCATTTTTTACTTCCTTCCTATATTAGCTATTATCAATAGTATTATAATTCCGTTATAAACGATTTTTATTCATTTAACAACATTTATTTTTACTATTCTTCTCTACCATATACATCTTATCAAAAAAAAAAAAAAAAAAA
>CANRSQ010000058.1 GCA_947642475.1 uncultured Mycoplasmatota bacterium | reverse complement strand
ATAAGATAAAAGATTTTTCAGAAGATCCATTATTAGTAGGTTTATATGATGAAGAGAAAGCTAGAGAGCAAGTAAATGCGATAAACATTGAAGCAGCAGAAGAAAGAGGTTCTAAACAAGAAAAATTAGAAATAGCTAAGAATATGCTTAGAGATAAAATGCCAGTTGATATTATAGAAAAATATACTAATTTAACAAAAGAAGAGATTGAAGAATTGAAATAATTTTACAATCTCTTTTTTTCTATAATAAAAATCCACATAGTTGTGGATTAATTTGTATAACGCATATTTTCATTTGAAATATTAAACACCATTCCCATGGCAATCATGTAACTTAATAAACTTGAACCACCATAACTGATGAATGGTAGGGTTATTCCGGTTATTGGTAGCAATCCAAATGTCATGCCGATGTTTTGTATTTGTTGATATATTAGCATTCCTGTTATACCGGCAATAACATATTTATTGATTAGTTTATTTGTTTTAACTGCTAGCATAATTAATCTGATATCAAAGAATGTGATTAATGCTAGTAAAAGAGTTGAACCTATAAATCCGAAATGACTAGCAAAGGCGGCAAAGATAAAGTCGGTTTGGGCTTCAGGAAAATATATTGGATTAGTATTCCAACCGTGTCCGAATAGTCCTGCTGAACCAATTGAACTTAAACTTTGTTCTAGTTGATATCCACTTTGGTTTGACCAATCTAATAGTCTATCAACTCTTAGAAAGAAACTGGTTCCAAATATTTTAATAAATAGATCTTGATTAATAAAATAAATACCTAGAACTAGTAAAATGAATCCGCCTAGTATCCCGAATAGTAGGGCGAACCATCTATATCTGATTCCTGAAACAAATAACATTACTAATGTGATTAATAGATAAATTAGAACTACACCTGTATCTGGCTGCATAAAGGTTAGTATACTTGGAACTAAAACAACTATCATAACTTTTAATAGAAAGTAAAATTCTTCAGTAATACTAGGGTTTTGGAAATCTTCATTAAATTTTGAAATCATTGTGGCTAGGGTAATAATTAAAATGATTTTCATAAATTCTGATGGCTGGATTGTTCCAATACCTTTTATTTCATACCAACATGTGGCATCATTAATGTTAATACCAAAGAAGAAGAGACCGATTAACGATAATATTCCGATTCCGTATAATATCCAAACCATCCGATAGATATGTGTATTACCAACTGTCATGACGATATAGGCAATTACAAATCCAGCCGCATACCATATTAATTGTTTGGTAGCTAAATCACCCATATAACTTGGTAAAATACTACTTGCGCCATGCAGCGTTAGAAGGCTGATAAGGGCAAATAAAATAATTGGGATAAGGATGGTTTTATCAATCTTGTATTTTGATATGTTTTTCATTTTATCACCAATAAATATAATACACTAACTTTAATAATTATACAATTATTTCAAAAAAAGTTTCAAAAAAAATGAAATTATAGTATAATGTAGTAGGTGATATAAATGATTTGGCAATATTTAATTATAATTATAGTTTTACTTTTAATTGCTTTTGCAATTGTAAGATCTAAGAAGAAAGATTTTAAATTAGAGGCTAATAAATTAGTACAATATTTAGGTGGGAAAGCAAACATTATTAATTATGAAGTTAATAATTCAAGGTTTGTAGCGACACTTCATAATATTGATTTAGTTAATAAAGATGCTATCCAAAAAATGGGAGCTCAAGGAATTGTTGAGATTGATAATCAATTAAAGATAATTTTTGGGGATGATTCTAAACAATTAAAGAAACATATCGATGCTTTAAAGTAGATTTGTTTCTTTTTTTTTTTGGCATTTTTTTACATGTTCTGCCTTTATTCGACAAAGTTCGACATTGTAAAAGTTTTATACTTTTATTTGAGGTGATAAAATGACAATGATTTCAATTATCGTAATGGATTTTATTCATGTGCTTGTGCCATTTTTGGTGTATTTGTTTTATATTGCTTATAAAAATTCTTTTGATGATAAAGAAAATAGACTGGCTTTAATTATTACTATTTTATCGGCTTTATATATTATTTTAAAGTATAATGTACCGATATTTGAGGGTATTCCAATGTTTTTGGTTTGTCTTCCATTATTAGTTTCTTATTGTAAGAAAAATGATATTGCGATTATTATATCATCTTTGGCTGCTATATTTTATTATTTTAATTTTTATGGAGAATATGGATTTATAATTGTATTTTGGTTTTTCTTATATTTTATTATTTATAAATTTTTCTTTGGGAAACTAAGACTTTGGCAGTTTGTTAGTTTATTTGTTTTGATATTAGTTATTGTAAATATGGTGATTATTTCATTTATTATTTATCCACATGATTTATTTGAACTTTATTTTAAAATTTTCTTTGTGGGACTTTTATTTTTGGCTATATCTATTACTGTAATTTATTTACTGGCAAGAATAGAAGAGGTACTTAATGTTAGAATAACGGCTAAAGAAATTGAACATGATAAGCAGATTAAGAATACTTTATTTCAAATTACGCATGAGATAAAGAATCCTATTGCGGTGTGCAAGGGCTACTTAGATATGTTTGATGTGGATAATCTGCAGCATTCTAAAGATTATATTCCGATTATAAGGGAAGAAATTGAAAAAACGTTATTTTTGTTAGAAGATTTTTTATCTATGAATAAGGTTAAAATTAATAAGGAACTTTTGGATATTAATTATTTACTTAATAATTTTGTGGAAAATTATAAACCTTATTTTAAGGAAAATAAAATTAGAACTTCAATTAAACTTACGGATAATGAGGTGTATTTAGAAGGCGATTATAATAGGTTATTTCAAGTTCTTACTAATGTGGTGAAAAATAGTATTGAGGCTTTAGGGGATAATCCGAAAATAGAAATTTGGACGGAAATAAGAGATGATAAATTTTACATTTATGTGAAGGATAATGGTGAAGGGATGTCTAATGATGTTTTAGAAAAAATAAAAGAACCTTTTTTCACAACTAAAATGAAAGGGACTGGTCTTGGCGTTTCTTTATCTAGTGAAATTATCGAAGCTCATGGTGGAAAATTATTGTATGAATCTGAGTTTGGAAAGTATACGTTAACAACTATTATTTTACCAATATTGGAATGGAATTAGGGATGTGTTATAATGTATTAGGTGATAAAATGGAAGAATTATTATTAATTATGAATGATGAAGGTTTTATAAAACATAATGGTTATGAAGTTATCACTGATGGTGATAAAATAAAGTTAAAGGTTAATCTGAAAGAAATTTCTTTTAATCCGTATAAAATAGCACATGGTGGTTTAATTTTTGGCCTTGGCGATACTATTATGGGTATTGCGGCTCGTAATTCTAAAGGAAAAAATTGTGTTACTTTAAATTCGACTATTGATTTCTTGAAACCTGGAAAAGGTGAATTTCTTATTGCCGAGGCAACTGTAGTTAAGGTCGGAAAAACTACGTGTGTGGTGAGGGCTGAAATCTTTAATGATGAGGATGATTTAATCGCCACTATGGGCGGAACTTACTATTATATATAAGAAAACAACTTCATTTTTGTTGAAGTTGTTTTAGTTTAATGGAATAATATTTTCATATGTGTTTTCAATAAGTGTTTTTAATTCTTCGGGTAATATTTCCATTGACATTGTTTCTGAACCAAAGGCTAGTATTAGCTTTTTTTCATTATAAATTTTTGGATCAACAACGATTGATTTGATTAGGCCTTCTTTTAAACCAAATGGAGTCATACATCCTGGTTGCATAGTTGTAAGTTCAATCATTTCTTCGCCGGATACCATATTTACTTTTTCTCCTAATAAATTTTTTAGTAATTTTGAATCCATTCTTTCGGTTGCTAATGTGATGAAGAGATAGTAGTTACCAGTTTTACTTTTTAAAAATAGGGTTTTTGTTTCGGTACCAGTAAGTCCTAGTTCTTCATCTACTTTGGCAGCGGTTTCATAGTTTAAAATTGGCTCATGTGTTACTATTCTTGGTGATAGATTTAATTTTTCAATAATTTCAAGACATTTTTTATTTGTTTCATTCATCTGGGTTTCCATGATATTCATCTCCTCTTTATTTGAGTATAACATGATGATTTTATTTGTCAATTATTTTAATTCTAAATAGTATTCTGGATTAAAATCGTGGTTGGTGGTGTCGAGATTATGTAGTTCGTTTGTATCAATTAGGAAAAATTTGTGCAGAAGGACATTGCTTTTATCGGATGTTACAGGGTCATCCCAAGTTATATCTAAGTGTTTCCATTTGCCGTTTAAATAAATTAAGTTCCAAATATGATTATCATTTGATATTTTATAATTTTTAATGCCTAGGCTATCTAAAAATAATTTCATGGCATCACTATAGCCACTACATAGGGCGATGCCTTCTAATAATGGACCATTTGCTTTATGTGAATTATGTTTATAGTTTTTATCATTGCCGTTTTCTATTTGTTTGGCTCTTTCTTCATCATATACTGAGTTGTTAATTATATAATCATGAAAGGCTTTTATTTTTTCTTCGTCTGTCATATTATCTTTGATAATTTCTTGTTTTATATTTTCTAATTTTTCGTTTATTTGTTTTATGTCGTTATCATTATATAGTTTATCTAGTGTAATTGTAACTTTTCCGTAGGTATTAGTTGTTACGTATAACTTTTGGTAACTGTTATAAGGTGAAACCATATTGTTGATTACGGATAGTAGTATTTGATTTTCAGATATTTCTTTTAAATCACTTAAACAATTTTTATAATTTTTTGAACAGTAAAAACTGTATTCACTTTGGCCTGAATTTAAAATTGTATATATAGCATTTAAAATTCCTTGTTTATCTTTGACATGAAAGTCGTTAGTATTTTGAACAAAGGCGAAATCAAATTTATTTGTGTATTTATTGTCTTCGGGTTTGTTTACTTTTGTATATTCAGTTATGTTACTCATAACAAAGGTTACTATTTCGGTTTTATATAGGAAACAAACTACTAGTAGTATTAATAGCAGTATTGTTGATATATGAATTTTATGTTTTTTCATTGGACCATTCCTTTCATTAAAATGATATATTTATTATAACAAGATTATAACATAGTTTTTTGTCTTATTATACAAAGTTTTAGTTATTTGATATAAAACATTGTGATATTTTTTCACAAAAAATTCACAATGTTATTGATTATTTTTGTTACTAGGACTATAATTATTTTGGAGGAGATATTATGAAGAAAGCTTTAATTTTAGGAAGCGTATTTTTAGGTACAGCAATTCTTACTGGATGTGGTGGAACTGAAACACTTAGTTGTACAAAAGAGGATGATGCTGCAACTGGAAAAACTATTACCAAAATGGATGCAACTTTTGAAGGGAATAAAACTACAAAAGTAGACATGAACGTTACTATGGAGCTTAAAGATGAGTATAAAGATTATAAAGATCAAATGGTAAAAGCTTTAGAAACTCAATTTGCTAGCTATGAAGATAAGGACGGAGTAGAAGTTAAAACTTCATCTAAAGATTCTAGCGTTAGTGTTGATGTTAATGTTGATACTACTAAAATGAAAGAAGAAGATGCTCAAAGTTTATTTGGTTTTAGTACTAATGCTAAACAATCTAAAGCTGATGCTCAAAAAACTTTAGAAGCAGATGGATATACTTGTAAATAGTAAAAAAATAGGTCAATGATTTGTTCATTGACTTTTCTTTTGGTATTTGGCGTGAAAATCTGAAATTTGCATTATTTTTCATGCAAAAAAGGAAATTTTGTATTTTTATGATTTTTTTGGATTTCTTGCAGGAATTTGGCATAGAAAAATCGTACATTATATATGAGGGGGTAAAATATACCTTCTTAAAACAGTCGTTGTTTGAAGGGAGACGATAATATGA
>CANRSQ010000057.1 GCA_947642475.1 uncultured Mycoplasmatota bacterium | reverse complement strand
AAAACAAAATAATAATATTTTCATTACTAGGCTTACTTTGTTTAATGACGGCAGGGTATGCCGCATTTCAAACAAATTTAAAAATAAAAGGAACATCAGGAATAAGTAGTAACTGGGATATAAAAATAACCAATGTAACAAAATCAAATGAAACTGGAGGAGCAGAAGAAGTAAAAGCTCCAACATGGACAGATTTAACAGCTTATATGGAAGCTAATCTATATGAAAAAGGTGACTCCATAGAGTACGATGTAACAGTAGAAAATAATGGAACAATAGATGCATCATTAGACAATATTTCAGAAAATATAAAAAGTACAAATGAAGCTGTTAAAATAACCTTTTCAGGATATACAAAAGGAGAAAAACTATTTAAAAACTCATCACAAATAATAAAAGTAAAAATAGAATATAATCCAGACTTTACAGGAACTCCAGAAGAAGGAAGTGGAGAAATCTCAGTTGATTTAAATTATACCCAAGCCGAAGGAGGAACAGTTACTCCAACCGATAAATACTTAGTAACTTATGACTGCATGACTAATGGCGGGAAAGATTGTACAAGCCTTAATGAATATAAAGGAACTGGCGAAAGTATTAATCTATCAAATACAGCTACAAAAGAAGGATTTGAATTCTTAGGATGGAATACAAGCAAAGATGCGACTGAAGGATTAACCGAATTAAATATGTTAAATGAAAATATAACTTTATATGCCATCTTTAAAGATACAACCCCACCAGAATGTGAAATAACGGTAACTGAAGCAACAACAAATGATGTAACAGTAAAAGCAAACTGTACAGATGCATCGGGAATAAAAGAATACAATTTTAAAAATGGTGAAGAAAATAATATTCAAACAGAAAATACATTTAAATTAAATGATTATAAATTAAGTGAAATCGCCGTAGAAGCTACTGACAAAGTAAGCAACAAAGGTACATATCAAATAAGTGATGATAATTTACAAAAAGGATATCAAATAATATATGATGTCCTAAATCAAAAATATGATAATCTTAATACAAAAAATGAACAATATGAAAAAGAATTTCTAGATAAAACATATCCAGTAGGAAGTATATACATAACAGAGAGTAACATCAATCCAAGTGAAACATTAGGTGGAACATGGGAAGAATATGGAAAAGGAAAAACATTAGTTGGAGTAGACACAAATGACACTAATTTTAATACAGTAAACAAAACTAACGGAAGTAAAACCAGTACATTAGCAGTAACAAATTTACCTTCACATACTCATAGTATCCCAGCACTTTTAGGAACCGCCGCAAGTGCTGGCGCCCATACTCATTCAATTCCAGCACTTTCTGGGTCAACCAATACGGCAGGTTCGCATAACCATGATAGCTGGACTTCCTTAAATGCCGATACTACTTTAGAACATGGAATGAGCGGAATATCATCAGCAGGATATGTATGGATAGCAGCAGGTGGAAAAGGTAAAAAAATATGGACTACTGAATCTGCAGGATCTCATTCACACACGGTAACAACCACTGCCAGTACAACAGGAAGTAATGGAGCTCATACTCATAACGTAACAACAACTGCTAATACTTCAGGAAGTGCCGGAAGTGGAACATCATTTACAAACTTACAGCCATATACAACAGTGTATATGTATAAAAGAATTAGTTAGGAGAATAAATATGAAAAAAACATTAACTGCATTTATTATAATGTTTCTATTTATAAATAATGTAAGTGCTACAGAAATCGAAGACCAATTAGCTGAATTAAAAAATAATATAAATAATCTTGAAAAGAAAGTTAATAACAATGAAACAAACAGATTGGATAAAACATATCCAGTAGGGAGTATATATGAAACAACAGCATATTCAACTAAAGAGCAGGTAGCAAATGCTTTAGGTGGAACATGGGAAGTGTATGGAAGTGGTAAAACATTGGTCGGGGTAGATAGTAGTGATGATAATTTTAACACTGTAAATAAAACAGGCGGAAGTGTATCAACAAGTTTAACAGTTGCTAACTTACCTAGCCATACCCATAGTATTCCAGCTTTGTCAGGAACCGCCGCAAGTGCTGGCGCCCATACTCATTCAATTCCAGCACTTTCTGGGTCAACCAATACGGCAGGTTCGCATAACCATGATAGCTGGACTTCCTTAAATGCCGATACTACTTTAGAACATGGAATGAGCGGAATATCATCAGCAGGATATGTATGGATAGCAGCAGGTGGAAAAGGTAAAAAAATATGGACTACTGAATCTGCAGGATCTCATTCACACACGGTAACAACCACTGCCAGTACAACAGGAAGTAATGGAGCTCATACTCATAACGTAACAACAACCGCAAATACTTCAGGAAGTACCGGAAGCGGAACATCATTCACAAACTTACAACCATATATAACAGTATATATGTATAAGAGGGTATCATAATGAGAAAAGTATTAATCCCAATACTAACAATATTAATAATATTAACCGTAATAATAGTTGTAGTAACGCATTCAAACAACACAAAACAAAAAGAAGAAAATCTAAAAAATATAAAAGCTACAACAGAGACCTTCACACTTACTGATAATGGAACCGAAATAGAAGTAAAACTAACCAACAAAAATGAAGATAGTGTAAAAATAAAAGGTGTAGAAGCTACATTATATAATACAGAAAATAAAAAAATAACTACACTAAATTATAATAAAGAAATTACTATTAAAAAAGATAAAATAATAAAAATAACATCCAAAGAAAAGTATCCAGAAACCGCTAATATTAAATATGAATTAACATATTAAACTACCAAAACAAGGTAGTTTTTGTTATAATTATAAAAAATAAAGAAGGTGAAATATGTTTTATATTACAGGAGATACCCATAGAAAATTTGCTAGAATAGAAGAATTCTGTAAAGAAAATAAAACACCAAAAAATAGATATAGTTTTATCACATACTTGTCCATATAAATATATACCCAAAGAAGCATTAATAAAAGGAATAGACCAATCACTAATAGACCAAACCACAGAACATTTCCTAGATATAGTAGAAAATCAAATAGACTATCAAAATTGGTATTGTGGGCATTTTCACATCGATAAAGAAATAGATAAAATACAGTTCATGCATCAAAAAATCAAAACATTAAGTTTAAAATAAAATAATATACTATTTCTAAACAATTTATGCTATAATTAAAAATAGAATAGAGGGGATAAAATGGCAAAAGAAATAACAAAAGAAGAAGTAAATCTTTTAGATAAATACTTTAGAGCTGCAAACTATTTGTCTGCATGTCAATTATACTTATTAGATAATCCACTTTTAAAAAAGCCTTTAACAAAAAAAGACATAAAGAAAAAAATAGTTGGACATTGGGGAACAGTTCCCGCTCAAAATTTCATATATACACATTTAAATAGAGTCATCAAAAAATACGATTTAGATATGATTTATGTTTCAGGTCCTGGACATGGTGGAAATTTTCTAACATCAAACACATATCTAGAAGGATCATATAGTGAAAAATACCCAAATGTAAGTCAGGATGAAGCCGGAATGAAAAAAATATTTAAACAATTTTCATTTCCTGGAGGAATATCTAGTCATGCTGCCCCTGAAAATCCTGGTAGTATTCATGAAGGCGGTGAATTAGGATATTCGCTTGCCCACGCCTATGGAGCTGCTCTAGATAATCCAAATTTAATAGTTACCTGCGTAGTAGGTGATGGTGAGGCCGAAACTGGGCCACTAGCTACATCATGGCATTCAAATAAATTTTTAAATCCAAAAACCGATGGAGCCGTTTTACCAATTTTAAATTTAAACGGCTATAAAATTAGTAACCCAACCGTATTTTCAAGAATGGATAATAAAGAACTAGGTAGTTACTTTTATGCCTTAGGTTATAAACCCTACTTAGTAGAAGGGGACAATCCAGAAGAAATGCATGTATTAATGGCTAGAACCATGGATATGGTAATAAAAAACATAAAAACAATTCAAAATAAAACCAGAAATAATGAAGAAATCGAAAAAATATACTGGCCAATGATAATTTTAAAAACACCAAAAGGATGGACAGGGCCAAAAGAAGTTGACGGAAACAAAGTAGAAGGCACTTTTAGAGCTCACCAAGTTCCTATTTCAATGGAAAAAGAAGCACACCTAGAACAACTAGAAAAATGGCTTAAAAGCTATAAACCAAAAGAACTATTCAATAACGACGGTTCATTAAAAGAAGAAATCAAAGAAATAATTCCAACCGGAAATAAAAGAATGGGCGCAAGTCCATACGCTAATGGTGGCTTATTACTAAAAGATTTAATTTTGCCAGAATATCAAAACTATGCCGTTAAAGTAGAAAAACCAGGCGAAACAAAAACAAGCGATATGCTAGAACTAAGTAGTTACATTAGAGATATAATCAAACTAAACCCAACTAACTTTAGAACCTTCAGCCCAGATGAAGCAATGTCAAACCGCTTATATAACATGTTTGAAGTTACCGATAGAGATTGGCAAAGTGAAATTAAAGACACCGACGAAAAACTAAACAAAGAAGGAAGAATCATGGATTCATATCTTTCCGAACACATGTGTGAAGGATGGCTAGAAGGCTATTTATTAACCGGTAGACATGGATTCTTCACTAGCTATGAAGCTTTTATTAGAGTCGTAGATTCAATGGTTGCTCAACACGCAAAATGGCTAAAAGTATGTAATCAAATATCATGGAGAAGAGACATCGCTTCACTAAATTTACTACTAACCTCAAACGTTTGGCAACAAGACCATAACGGATTTACCCATCAAGATCCAGGATTCCTAGATCATATAGCCAATAAAAAAGCCGATGTAGTTAGAATGTATTTACCACCAGACGCAAACTGTTTAATTTCATGTTTTGATCACTGTATTAAAAGTAGAAATTATGTAAATGTTATAGTCGCATCAAAGCACCCAAGCTATCAATGGCTAAACATGGAAGAAGCAATTAAACATTGTACCAAAGGTATAGGAATATGGGACTTCGCCAGTAATGATCAAGACAGCGAGCCAGATGTAATAATGGCCTGCTGTGGCGATAGTCCAACTTTAGAAACAATGGCCGCTATTTCAATTTTAAATAAAGAATTACCAAACTTAAAAATAAGATGTATAAATATTGTTGACTTAATGAAATTAGAGTCACCATCAAAACATCCTCATGCCTTAAGTGATGAAGAATACGATTTATTATTCACTAAAAATAAGCCAATTATCTTTAATTACCACGGATATCCAACATTAATTCATGAGCTAACATATCTAAGACATAATAGAAATATTTCAGTGCATGGTTATTTAGAAGAAGGTACCATAACAACTCCATTTGATATGCGTGTTCAAAACGAAATTGATCGTTATCACCTAGTAGAAGATGTTATAAAACATTTACCAGCTCAAGGAAGTAAAGAAATATATCTAATGGAAAAAATGAAAAATCAAATAATTAAACATAATCAATACATCAGAGAAAACGGCGAAGATATGCCAGAAATAAAAAATTGGAAATGGAATAAATAACCCATTTCTTTTTATTATCTTCCAAAAAAATTACCTTGTTTTTTTTTTTTTTTTTTTGATATAGTGTATAAGGTGAAATAGAATGAGAAGAAGAAAAAGAAAAAATAAACAAATAAAATTCATAATGATAACCAGTTTAAGTTTATTATTTATATTAACAGTAGGGTATGCCGCATTTCAAACAAACATAAATATAACCGCCAAAGGAAATATAATAAAAGTGACATTCGATGACTTAACAAAACATATTGTTACTACAGGCGATGGAATATATAAAGATATTTATGAAGAGGGTAGATATGTATATAAAGGTAAAGAACCATCAAATTATATTATTTTTAATGACGAAATGTGGCGAATATTAGCTATAGAATCAGATGGAACATTAAAAATAAGCAGTACCACGCTTTTAGAAGAAATTGTATGGGATACCAACTATTCTAATGATTGGAAATCTTCTACAATAAACGAATATTTAAATAATACATATTATAGTGCTTTGTCTGAAAAATCAAAAAGTCAGATTCAAAAC
>CANRSQ010000056.1 GCA_947642475.1 uncultured Mycoplasmatota bacterium | reverse complement strand
ACATGGAGGAACTGACCCAGGAGCCGTAAGTAGTTCAGGTGTAAGAGAAAAAGATCTAACACTTCAAATCGCACAGTACATGTATCAGCAATTTCAAGATAGAGGTATACCAGTAACAATAGTTAGAAATACCGATGAAACACTTTCACCAACCGAAAGAGTAAATAGAATATTAAATGCCTACGGAAATAATCCTAATGTAGTTGTTATTTCAAATCATATAAACGCCGCAGGTTCAGGATATCAAGGTGCCGAAGGAGCAGAAGTAATATACGCCCTTAGAAATAATAGTACATTAGCCGACAATATTTTAACAGCCTTAGGTAATGCAGGACAAAAAGTAAGAACAACTTACCAAAGAAGATTACCAAGCGATACTTCAAAAGATTATTATTTCATGCATAGAAATACCGGTGTGACCCAACCAGTAATAGTTGAGTATGGTTTTATTGATAATCCAACAGATTTAGCTAGAATTCAAAATAATTATAGAGCTTATGTAGATGCAGTCGTAAATGCCGTAATCGCAACTGCTGGCGGAACTACTTTACCAACCGTTCCATCAGGAAATACATATGTAGTTAAATCAGGTGATAGTTTGTGGAGTATTGCCAATAAATTTAATACAACCGTAAACGAATTAAAATCAGTAAATGCTTTAACAAGTAATAATCTTCAAATTGGTCAAGTATTAACAATTCCAGGAGCAGAAACACCATCGCAACCAACAACAGGAAATACATATACTGTAAAATCAGGAGATAGTTTATGGAGTATCGCAAATAGATATAATACAACCGTAAATACACTAAAATCATTAAATGGCTTAACAAGTAACGATTTACAAATCGGGCAAGTTTTAAGACTTCCAGGTAGTCAGCCAGAAGCACCAGTAGAGTCAAATACATACACTGTAAAATCTGGAGATAGCTTATGGAGTATCGCCAATAAATATGGAACTACAGTAAGCAACTTGAAATCATTAAATAATTTAACTAGCGATAACTTATCAGTAGGGCAAGTACTAAGAGTTCCAAGTAGTGAAGCCGGTAGTACAGGAGGAACTCCAACAACAAGCAATACCTATACCGTAAAAGCTGGCGATAGTTTATGGAATATCGCTAATAGATATAATACAACCGTAAATGCTTTAAAAACTTTAAACGGCTTAACAAGTGATAGCTTAACAATCGGGCAAACATTATTAATTCCAACCAGTACAACAAATAATACTTCAAATAACCAGATTACCGCTCAACCTTATATTGTAAAAACAGGCGATAGTTTATGGAGTATTGCAGGTAAATTTGGTACAACTGTAAACGCCATCAAAGAATTAAATAATTTAACAAGTAATAGCTTATCTATAGGTCAAACACTAAGACTTCCATAAAGAAAACATCCAAAAATAATGGATGTTTTTATGTAAAATAAACTTTATATTAAACTCTATACATGCTATAATAAATATATCGAAATTCAATAAATATAGGAGATATAAGTATGAAAGTATTAATAATTAATTCACCAATATATAATAAAAAAGTAGCCGATAAAGAAGATTATTTACCACCATTTGGTCAGGGTTATATAGCGACATCACTACAAAAACAAAATATAGACACCAAGATAATAGACGCCATATATAAAAATTATACCGTAGACGAATTATTACAAATGATTGAAAAAGAAAAACCAGAAGCTGTTGGCATAAATATTTTTTCTATTAACTATCATCTCGTAAAAGAATTAATAGAAAAATGTCAAACCAAAACCACTTTTATAGTGGGCGGCAAAAGCACAAGATTTTTATATCAAGATATACTAAATTTTAATACCCCAAACCCCATAAATGTAATCATTGGTGAAGGAGAATATATCATACCAGCCATTATTCAAGATAATATAGCAGAATCACCAATCATCAGCACACAAAATAAAAAAGTATACCAAGTAAATAGCGATTCAATTTATTTTCCAAAAGATTTAAGTCAAACAAAATTAGATAGAAGCTTATTTGCAGGCAGACAAATAACAAACGTTTATGGAGAAATAGAAGAAGCAATCGTAACCTCAAGAGAATGTTTATATAACTGTGCCTTTTGTGGAGGAGCTAGAAGTCTTAACAAAGACGTTTCCGTAAGAATTAGGCCAAAAGAAGACATTATTAATGAACTAGAATATATAAGACAAAATAGCCCAAACACTCAAAGTATAAGAATACTAGATGATTTATTTTTAAAAAACGCTGATAGTATAAAAACAGCCATCGAAATATTTAGTAGGTTTAACTTTCACTGGCGTGCAATGTGTCATATAAATTCCTTAAAAATGCCGATGACTTGCTAGAAGAATTATATAATTCAGGCTGCCGTGAATTAGAAATAGGGATAGAATCAGGTAGTGAAAGAATAAGAAATTATATCCATAAAATAGGAACAGTAGAAGAAATCGAAACCGGCATAACAAAATTACTAAAAGCAGGTATAAATGTAAAAGGTTACTTTATGTATGGAATTCCAACCGAAACTTATGAAGAATGCATGCAAACATATAATTTAGCGAATACCTTAAACGAAATATCTAAAAATACAAAAGGAAAATTTAGAACAAGTGCCTTTCAATTTAGACCTTATCATGGAACCGAATTATATAATCAAATAAATAAACAAATAGAATATAGACACGATGACACATTAAATACCTTAGAAGGTAGAAGACAATTTAACTTCACAGCAGGTAATTTCAGTAATTGCCCAGAAGAAATCATTAATGAACTAATTATCAAAACAAATCAAATGGGAGAGGAACAACAATATGAAGAAAATACAAGAGTGCAGGCAATGTAATTTATGCAAAAATCAAAAACCACTTTTAGAAAAAATAAAACAAAGCGATATTATGTGGGTTGGACTTTCTGCTAAAAAAGTTTCTGATATAAATACATCAATCCCACTTCAAGATGATACCAATAGTGGAAAAATAATAAAACAAATAGAAGAAAGTCTGCCAAATTATACATTTTATAAAACCAATCTTACCAAATGCCTGCCATTAGATAACCAAAATAAAATAAGATATCCCAAAAAAGAAGAAATGGGAAAATGCATGCCCAATCTTTTATTAGAAATAAATATCGTAAAACCAAAAGTTATCTTCCTATTAGGGAAAAAAGTATACGATTTCATTACAAAATATATAGACCAAAATAAAATCAAAATAGATGCCAAAATATATTATCTTGAGCACCCCTCATACATATACATCTACAAAAGAAAATATATAAATGATTACATAAATAAAGTACAAAACATAATTAACAGTGTAGATAAAACTACATTATTAAAATAAAATCCATTACCAAAAAAGTAATGGATTTATCTATATATTCTTAACCAAATCAAAACGATAACCTAACTTCTTCATTTCCTTAATAAAAGTATCTAAAGCTTCATAATTTCCTTTATTTTTAGGATGCATTAAATATATAGCTCCGTTGTGATAACGCTTCATAAGCTCGTTTAAAGCATATTCCTTAGAAACATCCCCGCCAAAATCCATATAATCCGCACTGTAAAAGAAACTTTTATAACCCATATCTTTCATAATTTGTAAATCACGATAACTCCATTCACCGCGAGGGTCACGGTATACCTTATCAAGTTCCTTACCAGTAATATCACGGTAACTATCCTCAATCATTTGAATCTCAGCTAAATATTCACTAAATTTTTCCCTAGTAGCCAAAGTAGGCATACTATAATGATTATCAGTATGATTTCCAACCGAATGACCATCATCCGCAATTTTCTTAATCAAATTCTTATTATCTAAGATATATTGACCGCACAAGAAAAACGTCCCCTTAACACCATTTGCATTTAAAACATCGACAATCTCCTTAACATAAGTATCATTTCCACCTTCATCAAAAGTTAAATATAAAACCTTTTCATTAGGTCCCATAAAATAAGCATTATATTTTTTAAGCTCGTTAATATCCGCACCACCGGCCGGTCTAGTGTGGTCCTTTTTATTTCCGCTCCACCAACCATGCATAGTATTATCAATATTATCATAACAATCTTTATAAATAGGTTTGCCAGTAATCTTAATATATCTTTTACTAATAGCCTTCATTCCATTATAACTAGTGCTATAGACAACTTCATAATTTCCAGCTTCATTTTCATTAACATTACTGCTAATCTTAACCTTTTTACTAATATCCTTTTTACCACAGCTAGCTTTAAATCCATCATCTTTATATTTGCTACCTAAACTTAAATTAACAATTTCTTTGCCATTTAAAACAATCTTTGGAGTACATTTATTTTCTTTAACTTCCTTTTTATTACACCCAAACAGAACAATACCTAAAACAAACAACAATACAGCTACAATCAAAACATAAATCATCTTTCTATTCATAAAACCACCTACAATAAAGAATACGCATAACCACGTCAAATTATGTAAAAACAAATCACCAATCATTGTTATAAAAAAACAAATAATATATAATAACTATAGGAGATGATAAGATGAAACTAACCAAAGATATAAACCCAAATATATTTAGAGAATACGATTTAAGAGGAATTGCCGAAACTGATTTAACCGAAGATGTCGCATATACAATCGGAAAAAGTTATGGAACATATATGGCAAATCAAAACATAAATAAAGTAATAGTAGGTCATGATAACAGAACAACATCACCAATGTTAAATAATGCCCTTATTAAAGGAATTACTGAAACTGGTGTAGATGTCGTAAGTTTAGGCCTAGTAACCACACCAATGTATTACTTTGCTAAAGTGCATTACAAAATACCAGCCGGAATTATGATAACCGCCAGCCATAATCCAAAAGAATATAATGGATTTAAAATTTCCTTTTCAAAAATCGGAAACGCTTACGGAAAACTAATTGAAGACTTTAAGTTTTTTACCTACAACCAAGATTTTATTACAAAACCAGAAGGAAAAATAATTAAAGAAAATATAAAAGACGCATATTTAGAAAACATCAAAAACAGCGTAGATTTAGGTGATAGAAAAATCAAAGTAGTAGTCGATTGCGGAAATGGAACTGGAAGTATAATTATTAAAGATATTTTAAATATGTTTGACATTGACTATGAACTTCTTTACTGTGATAGTAATCCAGAATTTCCAAATCATACACCAGATCCAGCTGTAAGTGAATATATGATAGATTTAGGTAAAAAAGTAAAAGAAACAAATTCAGATTTCGGAATCGGGATTGATGGTGACGCTGATAGAGTAGGCGTCGTAGATGAAAACGGAAACTTTATAACCGCTGACTTATTAATGCTAATTATCTATAGACATTTAGATAAAAAACTAAAAAATAGAAAAGGACTTTTCGATGTTAAATGTTCAAGAACCCTTATAGACGGCTTAAAACAAATAAATATAGAACCAGTAATGAATAGAACAGGAAACTCATATCAAAATATAAAAATGCAAGAAGGAAACTTCGACTTTGGTGGCGAATATTCAGGACATCTCTTCTTTAGAGATAAATATCAAGGATTCGATGATGGAATATATGCCGGTCTTCGAATAATTGAATTACTATCAAAAACCGATAAAAAATTCAGTGCACTTTTAGAAAATACAAATAAATATTATTCGACTGAAGAAACCAAAGTAAAAGTAACCGAAGAAAATAAATTTGATATTGTAAATGGTATCAAAGAATATGTCAAAAAACAAAACTACGATTATGAAGACATGGATGGAGTTAGAGTAGAATTTGATGATAGCTGGGGGCTTATAAGAGCCAGTAATACAGGGCCAAATCTAACAATAAGATTTGAAGCCAAAACAGAAGATAGATTAAAAAAACTTGAAGAAGAATTTACAAACGAAATAAATAACCAAATAAAAATGCATTCATAAAAGATGCATTTTTTAATATCAAATTGGTCGGGAAGACAGGATTTGAACCTGCAAACCTCTACACCCCGAACGTAGCGTTCTACCAAATTAAACTACTTCCCGTTAAAATTATTATATCATTTTTCTAAAACTTATTGAAAAAGAATATAAAATATTATATAATTTAGATATATGCCGCATTAGTATAAAGGTATTACGAGGCCATGGTAAGGCTTTAATCGGCGTTCAATTCTCCGATGCGGCACCATT
>CANRSQ010000055.1 GCA_947642475.1 uncultured Mycoplasmatota bacterium | reverse complement strand
ACATGAAACAAGAAAACATTAGAAACTTTTCCATAATCGCACACATCGACCATGGAAAAAGCACAATCGCAGATAGAATATTAGAACTAACAGGAGCCATTACCGAAAGAGAAAGTAAAGATCAACTTTTAGACAATATGGATATCGAAAGAGAAAGAGGCATCACAATAAAATTAAATGCCGTTCAACTAAATTATAAATATAAAAATGAAGATTATACACTTCATCTAATAGATACTCCAGGACACGTCGACTTTTCCTATGAAGTATCCCGCAGTTTAGCTGCCTGTGAAGGAGCTGTTTTAGTCGTGGATGCTGCCCAAGGAATAGAAGCTCAAACTCTTGCTAATGTATATCTCGCACTAGAAAACGATCTAACAATAATCCCAGTTATCAATAAAATAGATTTGCCTAATGCCGATATACCAAAAGTAAAACAAGAATTAAAAGATACCTTTGGCTTCGATGACGACGAAATAATTTTAACCTCAGCTAAAACCGGCGAAGGAATTAAAGAACTAGTAGATGCCATAGTCGAAAGAGTGCCTGCCCCACAAGGTAATCCCAAAAACAAACTAAAAGCCCTAGTATTTGACAGCCACTTTGACCCATATAAAGGCGTAATCGCCCTTGTAAGAATAGCCGAAGGTCAAATAAAAACAAAAGATAAATTAAAAATGATGGCCACAGGCGCAGCCCATGATGTAGTTGAATTAGGTGTATATACCCCAAAAGAACAAATAAAAGACACCTTAAAAGCTGGCGAAGTAGGATATATTAGTGGAAGCATAAAAAATATTAGAGACATCAAAGTCGGTGACACAATGACCCTAGAAAACAATCCCGCAGAAGAAAGCCTCCCAGGATATAAACCAATGAAACCAATGGTCTTTTGCGGGCTATATCCACTAGAATCAAGTAAATATCCAGACTTAAGAGAAGCCCTAGAAAAATTAAAATTAAACGATGCTGCCTTAGAATTTGAACCAGAAACTTCAAAAGCCCTAGGCTTCGGATTTAGATGTGGATTTCTAGGACTCCTTCATATGGAAATAACCCTTGAAAGAATAGAAAGAGAATTTGGTATCGAACTAATCGCCACCAGTCCTTCAGTAATCTATAAAGTAACAAAAACCGATAAACAAATAATCGATGTCGACAGTCCCGTAAAAATGCCCGAAAGACAAAAAATAGCCAAAATAGAAGAACCATATATAAAAACAAATATACTAGTTCCAAGCGAATATATCGGACCAATAATGGAACTATGTCAAAACAAACGAGGAAATTATATAAATATGGAATACCTAGATCCAACCAGAGTAAATATCCACTACGAAATTCCACTATCAGAAATAGTCTATGACTTCTTCGATAAACTAAAAGGTGTAACTAGAGGATACGCATCATTTGACTATGACTTAATAGGCTATAAAGAAAGCAATCTCGTAAAAATGGATATTCTTTTAAACGGTGAAGTAGTCGACGCCCTAAGCGTTATCGTTCATAAAGATTTCGCCTATAAACGCGGAAAACTAATCGTCGAAGCCCTAAAAAAACAAATACCAAGACAAATGTTTGAAGTACCAATTCAAGCCGTAATCGGAAGTAAAGCCATCGCTAGAGCCGACATAAAAGCAATGCGTAAAAACGTACTCGCAAAATGTTATGGTGGAGACGTATCAAGAAAAAGAAAACTTCTAGAAAAACAAAAAGAAGGAAAGAAAAAAATGAAAATGGTTGGTAGCGTAGAAGTACCACAAGAAGCCTTTCTAGCAGTGTTAAGTATGGATGAGGAGTAGATAAAATGCTTAGTGAAGAACAAAAAAACATAAAACTAAAAAGAATATTATTCACCGTCCAAAGTTTTCTAGAAACAGATTGTAACAATCTAGAAGAACTAGCCCAAAAAATAAATATTCCATCATCAAGTATCCAAAGATATTTACAAGAAAAACAAATAATAGAAGAATATTTCGGTGAAGAAATCTATGACATGGTAAGAGAAAAAATAAACCTCAATAAAGCCGAAGGATTAAGTAAAGGTGGAACAAACTTTGTTAACTACAATATAGCTATAAAAGATGAAAAAGGAAAATTTACAGGTAGTAGAAGAAGGTGAAAATATGGACCGATTAAAAATAAATAATATTCCATCACCTATAGAAATTTTAAAAGAAGAAACAACCCAATTAATAGAAGAATTACCAGACGGAAACAATTTAGATGGCTTAGCTATGTCTATATATATTGAAGAAATGAAAAAACTAAAAAATAACGAAGATGGAAGCTTTAGTGAAACCCAAAAAAAAGTTGCTAAAGAATATCTAAGTTATCTATTACAAACAAAAGCAATAGAAGAAAACAAAAAAGTAGAAGATACCAAAGCATTATTAATTTCTAACCTTAAAAATTTTCAAAAACAAATCAAAAAAATAGAAGAAAATTTAAATGATTTAGATACAAGATTAGAAACAATTGGTCAAACCCTAAAACAACAAACACATAAAACAAACGCTGAAAAAGTAATGAATGAAGAAGCTAGAATAGAAACCCTACACTTTGAAGATATCCGTTATTTAAAAGGCGAGACAAGAAGAAAAGCTGAAAATTATAACCGCATATTAAAAGCCAGAACCACCACCGAAATTGCAAAAAAATATAAACTATCCGATAAATCACTAGGATATCGTTATCTAATACTATTAGGTGCAAATCAAATTGACTTAAAAGGAAATAGAACCAGATGATCAAAGCCGTTTATATTCATATACCATTCTGCCAAAATATATGCTCCTACTGCGACTTTTGTAAACTACATAAAAACGAAAAGTGGATTAACGATTACTTAATAGAATTAGAAAAAGAAATAAAACAAAACTATAAAGGAGAAAAAATAAAAACCCTTTATATAGGCGGAGGGACCCCAAGTACTTTAAATATAAAAGAGCTCACAAAATTATTCACAATAATAAAAATATTTAATCTAGACGAAAGCCCCGAAATAACCTTTGAAGCAAATCCAGAAGATTTAACCAAAGAAAAATTAGAATTTCTAAAAAACAAAATCAATAGATTAAGTATCGGTGTTCAAACATTTAATAATAATCTTTTAAAAATATTAGAAAGAAAACCAGTAGATATAGCTAACATAAAACTAGCTAAACAATATTTCAAAAACATAAATATTGATTTAATGTATAACTTCAACGAAGAAACCACAAAAATACTAGAAGAAGATATAAAAACTATATTAAAGTTAGATATTTCGCATATATCAACATACAGCCTAATACTAGAACCACATACAAAACTATATATAAACAATTATAAAATCCAAAATGAAGATACAAACAACGAAGAATTAATAAATAAAATGCTAAAAGAAAATGGATATAATCACTATGAAATAAGTAATTATGCCAAACCAAACTATGAATCAAAACATAACCTTACATATTGGAATAATGAAAACTATTACGGTTTTGGATTAGGCGCTAGTGGATATATAGAAAACGAAAGATATGAAAATACCAAAAACATAACTAAATATTTAAAAGGAATACATAAAGAAACAAAACACATACTAGATAAAAACGAAACCATGCAAAATGAATTTATCTTAGGTTTTAGAAAACTAAAAGGTATAAATAAACAAAAATTCAAACAAAAATATCATATAAATATAGAAGAATTAGAAATTGTAAAGGAACTGTTAAATAAAAATCAAATAATAGAAGACAAAACTCATATATATATAAATCCAAAATACATATATTACTCAAACGAAATTCTTATAAATTTTATAGATATAAATTTACACAAACAATAGTTTGTGATATAATCAAGTTAGGGTGGTAAGATGAAGAAAGATATATTCAAAACAGAAATAAACTACATAAAAAATCCAGAATATAAAAATAATGCCGAAACACTAATAGAATTACTTCCAGATTATTTTTTCGAAGTACCAGCAAGTTCAACCGGAAAATATCATCCATCATTTGCTGGGGGTAACGGCGGCTTAGTTAGGCATACTAAAGTTGCAGTTAAAATTGCCAATGAACTATTAAATAGTATGATAGGTGATGTATTCACTCAAAAAGAAAAAGATTTGATGATATTAGTTTTAATACTGCATGATGGATTAAAACATGGTGATCCTAAAGAACAATATGTAAGATTTGATCACCCAATCTTAGCTGCTAATTTTATTAAAAATAATCAATCTAAAACAACATTTACCGACTCAGAAATTAAATTTATGATGGATACAGTATCAAGTCATATGGGACCATTTAATACAAATCCGTATAGTAATGTAGTCTTACCAGTACCACAAAACAAATATCAAAAATTTGTCCACATGTGTGATTTGCTTGCTAGTAGAAAATTTTTAGAGATAAAATTTGAAAATAACGAAATCATTGGTTAGGGGGAATATTATGTCAAAATGGGATAAAGAATATCTAAAATTATGTAAAAGAATACTAGAAGAGGGTAAAGAAGTAGAAAATAGAACAGGAATTAATACCATAAAAGTTCCTTCACATCATTTTCACTTCGATTTTGAAGAAGAATTTCCAGTACTTACAACAAAACAACTTTTCTTTAGACAAGCTATTTTAGAAATGCTTTGGATTTATCAAGTCCAAAGTAACGATGTAAGATGGTTGCAAGAAAGAAATGTCCACATATGGGATGAATGGGAAATAGATGAAAACGGCATTTGGGAAGCGCAGCAAATGATTCTAAATAAACAAAATGAATTAGAAAGACAAATAATCCAAAAACAGTTCCCAAAAGAATATGCCCATACAATTGGAACCGCTTATGGTTATATTGTAGATCATTTTAAACTTACAGATAAATTAATAGATAGTCTAAAAAATAATCCAAACGATAGAAGAAGAGTATTAAGCTTGTGGCAAGATGATTACCTAGATACAGCAGTACTTCCATCATGTGTTTGGTCAAGTGAATGGGATGTAACAGATGGAAAATTAAACGCTTGGGTACATCAAAGAAGTTGTGATGTTCCGCTAGGACTTCCATTTAATATTACGCAATATTCAGTATTACTTCATATGCTCGCACAGGTCACAGGTTTAGAACCTGGAACATTAGACTGGAGCATTAAAGATGCCCATATTTATGTAAACCAAATAGAAGGCATCAAAGAACAAATAAAAAGAGGCGAAGAATTAGAAGATTTACCAGCTCCAGAATTATGGCTAAATCCAGAAGTAACTGACTTCTACAATTTTGATAATTCCAAAGAATGTAAAGACGTCAAAGTATTAAATTATAAACATCATGGGAAAATAAGCTTCCCAATCGCGCAGTAAGAGGTGAAAAAATGAATTTATCAATAATAGCCGCCGTAGGCAAAAATAACGAATTAGGCAAAAACAATGACCTTATTTGGCACTTCAAAAACGATATGAAATTTTTTAAAGAAACAACAATTGGCCATCATATGATCATGGGAAGAAAAACATTCCAGTCTCTTCCAAAACTATTAGAAGGTAGAAAACACCTAGTTTTAACACGTAGCCAATTACAATTTCCAGAAGAAGTAGATGTATTTAAAAGTGTTGAAGAATTTTTAGAAACATATAAAAACTCAGAAGAAGAAGTCTTCGACATCGGAGGAGCTTCAATTTATAAAGAATTATTAGATTATGCTAGTAAACTCTATTTAACCGAAATCGAAGCCGAATTTCCAGATGCCGATGTCTATTTTCCAAACTTTAATAAAGAAGATTTTGATAGAGAAGAACTAACTCACTTCCAAGATGAAAAAACAAAAATCAACTATAAACACGTTCTATATAAGAGGAGAAAATAATGAGCAAAGGTAAATTAATAGTTATAGAAGGAACAGACTGTTCAGGAAAAGAAACACAAACAAAATTATTAATAAGTAAACTAAGAGAAGATGGCATAAAAGTAGATAACTTTAGTTTTCCAAATTATAATTCTCCAACCGGAAAAATAATTGGCGGTGCTTATCTAGGAAAACCGCATATTGGAGAAAGCTATTTTGAAGAAGGTGCAACCAACGTTGATCCAAAAGTAGCCTCACTTTACTATGCTGCTGATAGAAAATATAACATTGAAAAAATAGTCTTTTTACTAGAACAAGGTGCCAATATAATATTAGATAGATACATTTATTCTAATATGGCCCATCAAGGTGGAAAAATAGAAGATAAAAAAGAAAGACTAGAAATGTATGAATGGCTAGATAATTTAGAATTTAATCTTCTAGAACTTCCAAGACCCGATGTTGCAATTTTCCTTCATATGCCAACTGAAAAAGCAAAATCTTTAAAAGAAGGAAGGCCAGAAGCTTTAGATGCCCACGAAAAAGACGTTAATCATCTAATACATGCTGAAAATTCATATATTGAATTAGCGCAAAAATATAATTTTAAAACCATAGAATGTGCAAATGAAGATAAAATTAGAACAATTGAAGATATTAATGAAGACGTTTACGCGTATGTTAAAGAACAATTAGATAAATAATT
>CANRSQ010000054.1 GCA_947642475.1 uncultured Mycoplasmatota bacterium | reverse complement strand
TTCGGATTTTTGTAAAGAGGTGTAAACTAAGTTGGGGTGGGTATCAAAAAAGACCACTTATCCTAAGCAGTCTTAACAGTCATTTGAGATATTTTCCATTTACCATCTTGTTTAACTAAACTAAATTCTGATTTATCAGATTTTTTAGTATCCGTGCAAGTTAAACTTGGCATTGGATCACCCTTACTCGCACAGCTAGCAGCATAGTTAACATTAACAACCTCAAACACCATTTCATTTTCATTTTTACTTATCACTGTAAATTCAGCTTTCTTAAAGAAATAATTATCAATTTTATCTTTATAGAAATAATAATCATTATTAATGTTTGCGATAAAACCATTAGGTGACAATATAGTTCTATTGATAAAATCTTCTGTAAAATTATCATTAATAGCTTCATTATAATTTAAAACTTGTGTAACTACTGAATTTTCCGCAAAAGTTTTACCATGTAAATCATTTAAATCATTAATTAAAGATTGATTAGTTAAAACCACATCAGTAGATTCAATTTGATCATATAATTTATCCATATCAGTCTTAGTATTAGTAATAGTCGCTAAAGCCATATAATATTTTTCTTTAGCAATTTTTTTCGCATCATCGTCAGTAATTTTACCATCAGCTTGCTCTTCAATTGTTTCAACCTTTTCATTTGGTGTCGCTGTAATATTCTTATTTATCCAAGCATAGCCAAAAATTGCAATTAAAAGTAAAACAAAAGTAGTCAATATACTAGCTGAGCTAGGAACTTTATCATTTTTACCTTTCATAATCCACCTCTATTCCTCTTCTTCAGATTGTTCAACTTTAACCAAAACTTCCCTTGGCTTTGATCCATTAGGTGGTCCAATAATTCCACGCTCTTCTAATAAGTCAATACATCTAGCTGCCCTATTATATCCTAATCTAAATCTACGTTGTAATAAAGAAGCACTTGCTTTTCCACCAGTAACAACAAATTCAACAATTTCATTATAAAGAGGTTCCTCATAATCATCACTTTGATTAACCATTGTAGTCGCCCCTTTATCCTCATTAGAAATTTCTAAACTAGAATCATAATGAGCCTTTTGCTGCTTAATAACATAATCAACAACATCTTTAATTTCATCATCATCAATAAATGTACCTTGAATTCTTATCGGTGTATTTTCACCTTGTGGTAAAAAGAACATATCCCCTTTACCAAGTAACTTCTCCGCACCACTCATATCCAAAATAGTTCTTGAGTCAATACTACTAGATACCGCAAATGAAATACGAGAAGGAATATTTGCCTTAACAACACCAGTAATAACATCAGTACTAGGTCTTTGAGTCGCAACAATTAAATGAATACCCGCTGCACGAGCCATTTGCGTAATTCTCATAATAGAATCTTCAACTTCTTTAGCTGCAACAAGCATCAAATCAGCAAGTTCATCAATAATAACAACAATATATTCCATATGTTTTAACTTATCTTCATCGCTTCTACCAGCATTTTGCTTATCGATATATTTATTATAACCCTTAATATTTTTAGTTCCACTTTCACTAAAAGTATCATATCTGTCTTCCATGATTTGAACAATTTTTTGAAGAACAATATTAGCCTTTTTCGCATCCGTAACAACCGGCGTAAGTAAATGAGGAACTCCATTATACATAGAAAGTTCAACTTTTTTAGGATCAACCAGTACAAGCCTTACCTCATTAGGTTTAGCCCTCATCAAAATTGAAATAAGCATACTATTAATACAAACCGATTTACCAGAACCAGTACTTCCGGCAACCAGCATATGCGGCGTCTTATCAATTTCGCAAAATCTTGGTTTACCCATAATATCCTTACCTAAAGTAACAAGTAACTTATTATCCCTCTTATCTTCAGGAACCGCTTCTAAAATTTCTCTTACTACAACCGGAGTAGTTACCTTGTTAGGAAGTTCTATACCAACAGTTTTTTTACCAGGTATAGGTGCCTGAATACGAACTTCTTTCGCTCCAAGTTCCAAGGCCATTTCCCTATGAATACCAGTTATCTTACTAACTTTAGTACCAGATTTAATTTCAAGTTCATATTGCGTAACTGAAGGTCCAATATTTGCTGCTACAACTTTACCTTCAATACCAAAATCCCTTAAAACCTTTTCAATATCTTTTACATTTTGTTTAATAGCCTCTTCATTAGCCTTATTATTTACCCTCTTAGGACGTGCAAGTAAATTAGTTGTTGGAAGCTTATACCCCTTATTAGGTAAAAATTCAGGTTCACTAGTCTCTTCATCACCAGGTTCTTTCAAATCCTGTTCAAGTGATTTAGTTAAATCATCAATCGAAGAAACAACCACTTTATGATCTTCTGCTACCTCTTCAGGTTCCTCTTCTTCTATTTCCTCTTCACTCGCATTTTCTTCAATTAAACGTTGTCTACGTTCCTCAGCCTTAGCCTCATTTCGAGCTTTACTAGCCTCTTTAACCTTTTCATGATTTTCTTTAAGCCAGTTGATAATATCATAAATAGAAATACCAGTAAACATGATAAAGCCACAAATAATCAGCGCAAAACAAACAACAAAAGTGCCATCCAAAGTAAGAAGTTTTACAAATATAACCGCGAAAATCGCCCCAATAATTCCTCCACCTTGAAGTTCATTCGAACCATTTACAAATCCCATTAAATTATTAATAGTCTCTTTAATAACTTCAAAACCTTCAATACCGTTTTTGCTTAATTGTTCAATATAACCAGTATGACATAAAGTTAAAACCCCAAGCATCAAAATATAAAAACCTATTAACCTAGAAGCTAAAAAGTCAGGTAATTCTCTTTTTACCATCATATATACTCCAGTCGCACCTACTAAAAGTAATAAAGGAATATATAAAACCCCAACTAAAAAGCCAGCAAATCCACTTATTATATCTGCCACAATTCCAAATGGACAGCACCCAATAATCGCAATTAAAATAAGGATTATACCCTTAATTTCAACACTATATGAAGCATCCTTTTTCGAAGCAGTTTTTCTTTTCTTCTTCTTTGCCATGATTTTACCCTCCATTATCTTCTACATTATAACACATTTAAAAATAAAGAGGAACAATTTTAGACGTTTATTTACACTTTAACCACCAACATTATAATTTGACAATAATTATAAAACTGTTATACTAAAAGCAGTTAATGGACGTGGTTGTATGGAAAAAGAAAAAAAATTTGCTGAAGGACTATCTTGGAAAAAAATATTCTGGGTATTCATGTTTGGGTGCGTCTTCGGTTGTGTTATGGAAATGGTTCTTACCTTCTTTCAAACCCATGGTGAAATAGTTTCCAGAAAAGGCGTTATTTACGGGCCCTTTAATCCCGTTTATGGATTCGGAGCTGCCATTTTAACAATATGTCTCGCCAAAAGAAAAAATGTAATAGTCATTTTTCTCTTGTCAGCCCTATTAGGTGGTTCGTTCGAATTTTTATGTTCATACCTGCAAGAAAAATTATTTGGAACCATATCTTGGGATTATAGTAATGAACCCTTTAATATTCAAGGTAGAACCAGTTTACGTTTCATGTGTTATTGGGGACTTTTAGGAGCTTTCTACATTAAAGTAGTTTACCCACCACTATCCAAACTAATTGAAAAAATACCAGTAAAACAAGGAAATATCATAACATGGATAATGCTTATATTCATGATTATAGACTGCATTATTTCCATAGCCGCAAGCTTCAGACAAGAAGAACGAAAAGAAGGTATACCACCCGAAAACGTTATTGCCAAAATTATCGATAAAGTTTATCCCGATTCTAGAATGGATGAAATTTATGAAAACGAAAAAGATGCTTAATAAAATGCATCTTTTATTTTATACTATTTTTAATAAACGAATCAAAAAGTGGATGACACTTAGTAGGTCTACTCTTAAATTCTGGATGAAACTGACAAGCAATAAAATGTTTCTTGTTAGGAAGTTCAACAATCTCTACTAAATCACTCGCCTCATTTATACCAGAAAATACAAGACCCTTTTCCTCTAATAAATCTTTATATTTATTATTAAATTCATATCTATGACGATGTCTTTCCTTAATATTTTCAGACCTATAATCACTATAAGCTAAAGTCCCCTTTTTAATCTTGCAATCATAATTACCAAGTCTTAAAGTACCGCCCATATTAATAATATTTTTCTGCTGTTCCATCAAATCAATAATTGGTTCAGGACACATACTATCAAACTCACGAGAATTAGCAGAAGCTATCCCACAAACATTACGTGCAAATTCAATAACCGCAAGCTGCATGCCTAAACAAATACCTAAAAAAGGAACATTATTCTCACGAGCATAATTAATTGCCTTAATCATTCCCTCTATACCACGTTCACCAAAACCACCAGGAACAATAATCCCTTTAGTATTTTTAAATACTTTATTTAAATTAACATCACCCTCAAGCTTTTCAGAATCAATCCAATTAATTTTAATCTTAGTATTATACTTATATCCCGCATGTCTTAAAGATTCAGCCACCGATAAATAAGCATCATGCAATTCAACATATTTGCCCACCAAAGCAATTTCTATTTCCTTATCCAAATTATCAGTAACCTGGATTAAATTTTCCCACTCTTTCAAATTAGCTTTAGATACCTTCATTCCAAACTGTTTCAAAATAATTTCATCAGCTTTCTGATTATAATAATTAATTGGAATTTGATAAATATTTTTAACATCAACAGAATCAATAATATTTTCCTTAGGAATACTACAATATAAAGCAATTTTCCCCTTCAAATGATCATCCAAATCAATTGGACTTCTAGTTACAATCATATCAGGTTGAATACCTAAACTACGCAGTTCAATAACCGAATGTTGCGTTGGTTTTGTCTTAAGTTCATCAGAACCATAAATAAATGGAACCAAAGTAGTATGAACAAAAAACGTATTTTCCTTACCCTGTTCATTTCTAATTTGTCTTAAAGCTTCAATAAACGCCAAAGACTCAATATCACCAATTGTTCCACCAATTTCTGTAATAACAATATCCGCATTACTAGTAATGCCCGCCTGATAAACCTTATTCTTAATCTCATTAGTTACATGAGGTACAATCTGAACCGTCGCCCCCAAATAATCTCCTTTTCTTTCCTTTTCAATAACAGAAGAATAAATCTTACCAGTCGTAATATTCGAAGTATAATTAAGTTCCTCATCGATAAATCTTTCATAATGACCTAAATCCAAATCAGTTTCAGAACCATCAGCCGTTACAAAAACCTCACCATGTTGAAACGGACTCATCGTTCCTGGATCCACATTAATATAAGGGTCAAACTTCTGCATAAAAACCTTATACCCACGTGATTTTAATAAAAGAGCTAAAGATGACGCCGTAATCCCTTTACCCAAACCAGATACAACCCCACCAGTTACAAAAACATATTTCGTCATAAACTACCTCCTTAAAACAAAAGACCCCACTCCTGAGAGTAAGGTCGGCTCTCTTTAATTATACCACAACCTATATAAAAACGAATAACAAACTTCCAAATTTTACAAAACAAAAAAATAATTGATGTAAACACCAACTATTTTTTACTTTTTTTATCTTTAACAAACACCCATATTACTATACCTGCAACTAATATAATTGCAACTCCAACTACTGTAAATATAATTCCCGCATTTAATCCAGTTGATGGAACTTTTACAACTTGTGCCTTATTCGTATTTTGATTGTTATTTACATTTTCCTCCTGATAAACACAAGAATTTCCATTCTTTGAATCAACAATCAATTGAATACCACTATCATTTTTATAAGCAGCTAGTAATTCATTAAATTCTTCACCATAATCAACCATCATATGTTTAAATTCATTGCCCATTTCATCATACATTTCAAATAGTTCTTCGTCATCCATAGAATCAAGATACTCAGTAAAAGACTCTGGGCCAGCAGCGACACGCTCTTGCAATTCCATAGTATCAAAGTTTATAAACTCCGAATCATAATCCATTAAAATTCTATAAATAAAATAATAATTTTTACTTATATCAATACAAGAAAATTTGTTTCCTGCATAGTTTAAATCATATAATAATTTATTGTTACTTAAATTCATTCTATCAATTTGATTATTTTCAATATTAAAGCTTCTTAAATGCGTTAGTTTCTCAACACCACTTACATCCTTAATATTCATATTACTACAATCTAATGAATTAATAGTTGCAAGTTGCTCATCGGTTAAATTAACATCGCTAAAATCTTCCTCATAACTAGCTCCTCTAGACACCGGTCTATTTTGATCTTGCTAATTTTCTACTACACACTGATAAAAATTATCATCTTTAAAAGATGGATTGGCTGGGGCCGCATCAACATTCATACTAAATCCAAAAAATCCTGTTCCTACTAATAAACTAATTAAAACTTTTTTCATAATTTTTCTCCTATTCTACTTCAATTATTTCAAAGAACAAATAATAAGTCAATCAAATAAATATTAAAATGCTAAAGTGTACAAAACTATACAAAATAAGGAATAGACAAATC
>CANRSQ010000053.1 GCA_947642475.1 uncultured Mycoplasmatota bacterium | reverse complement strand
CAGGATATTGTAATACAAATAATTGGCTTTGGCCTAAATCAGGCTATTTGTGGACAATTTCGCCGAATTCTGATTACTCCCACCGCGTGTGGTATGCGAATTCAGTCGGGTATGGGGGCTACGACAGCGCGCACCACGGCGGCAACGGCGTTTTGCCAGTTCTTTATCTAACATCTAATATCCAATTAGAAGGGGAAGGAACAAGTGGAAGTCCATATACAATAGTTTCATAATAAAACAAAAGAAAGAACACATACGCAAACTCCCGAGTGAGGGAGTTTGAAAAGAGTCGGTAATTATGAAAGGATTGAATGTGCAGAAGGGATTCAAAACTTTTTGTAAAAAGTTTTGAACGGATAAAAATAAGATAATCCTAATTTTGAAGTGTTATCTTTTCAGAATTTATTTAGAAGTAAAAATGAGGTCCACATCAGAATCTGATGTGGACTTTTTTATATAAAGACTTCAAATTATAGACTGAGTCTTATTTTTTTGGTAAAATTATATTGGTGATAGTTATGCTTTATAGTTCTTTAGAAAATAGTAAAATTAAGGAGTTAAAAAAATTAAATCAAAAGAAATATCGTGATAAGACCAATCTTTTTTTAGTAGAGGGTAAGCATCTTCTTCTTGAAGCTTATAATGGCGGTTATTTAAAAGAAGTGTTACTTTTAGAAGATAATGGTTTAGATTTAGATGTTTTAGTAAATTATATGACTAGTAATGTAGAAAAAGCTATTTCTTTTTTGGATACACCAACAGGAATGATTGGGATATGTGAAAAGAAAAAAGAAGATATTATAGGCGATAAAGTTCTTATTTTAGATGATGTTCAAGATCCTGGGAATTTAGGCACTATTATTAGAAGTGCGGTAGCTTTTAATATTGATACGATTATTGTTAGTGAAAAATGTGCGGATATTTATAGTTCTAAAGTTATTAGAGCTAGTCAAGGAATGCTTTTTCACATTAATATTTTAGTTAAAAATTTAGAAGAATTTATTCCTGAAATAAAAAAATTGGGGTATACCATTTTAGGAACAAAGGTAACTTTAGGAAATGATTTAAAAACTCTTGAAAAAAAGCAAAAGTTTGCTATAATAATGGGCAATGAAGGAAATGGGGTTAGAAAATCAATTCTTGATATGTGTGATGAGTACATATATATTAAGATGAATAAAGCGTGTGAAAGTTTAAATGTGGCGGTAGCGACAAGTATTATTTTATATGAATTAGATAAGTAGGTGAGATGATGATTTATTTAGGAAAATTAGTAAATACTCATGGACTTAAAGGTGAAGTTAGAATTGTTTCTGATTTTAAATATAAGTCTTTGGTATTTAAAAAAGGATCTCACCTTTTTATTGGCGATGATGAACTTATTATTAATTCTTATAGGCCTCATAAAGAATATGATATGGTAACTTTTGAGGGTATCGGTAATATTGATGATGTTTTGAAATATAAAGGTAAAAAAGTTTTTATTAAAAAAGAAGATTATGATTTTGACGGGATTTTAAATGAAGATTTAATTGGACTTCCAGTTTATGGCGATGGTAAATTAATTGGTAATGTTACGAATGTTTTTAAAAATATAAATCAGGAATTAATTGAGATTGATAATAATATTTTAATTCCTTATGTGCCTGCTTTTATTAAAAGCATTTCCAAAGATAAGATAGAAATAAATGTAATTGAGGGGTTATTAAATGAAGATTGATATTTTAACGATTTTTCCAAATATGTTTGATGGATTTTTATCAGAATCTATTATTAAAAGGGCAATTGATAAAGAGCTTGTAACTATTAATGTTCACGATATTAGATGTTACAGTACTGATAAGCATAAAAGAGTAGATGATTACGGATTTGGTGGAGGCCAAGGAATGGTTTTAATGCCACAGCCTATATTTGATGCAGTTGATGATATTAAAACTGATGAATCTAAAGTGATTCTTATGACGCCACAGGGGCAGCCTTATAAACAAGCTAAAGCTTATGATTTATCTAAGGAAAAACATTTAATATTTATTTGTGGTCATTATGAAGGCTTTGATGAACGTATTAGAACTTTAGCTGATATGGAAATTAGTATTGGTGATTATGTGCTTACTGGCGGGGAACTTGCAAGCATGGTAATTACTGATAGTGTTGTTCGTTTAATTGATGGAGTTATTACTACGGATTCGCATATTAAAGATTCATTTAATAATAATTTACTTGATTATCCAGTTTATACTAAACCTGTTAATTTTAGAGGTATGGAAGTACCTGAAGTATTACTTTCGGGTCATCATAAAAATATTGAGGAATTTCGTAAGAATGAAAGTTTAAAAAGGACAAAGGAACGAAGGCCAGATTTATTAGAAAAGAGATGATTTTATGAAACGTTATGTTTGTGAAAAGAAAAATATGGATATGGTATCTTGTGATTTAGATTTCACAGAGGTTAACGGTTTTAAAGTCAGACCTAAAAATAAAGTTAAATATGATGGTATTGAGGTTAGTAGACTTACAGTTGTTTCTCCGTATTTGATTGAGAATGTTTTAAAACGTAAAACTAAAAGAAAATTAAATGCTTATCTTCAGTTTTTATTTAATTCTTTAGAGGATGATGATACAACTAGTGGTGATTTAGGATTAATTTTAGATGATACTAAAAGGTATAAAGCCATTATTATTAATAAGTATTCTAAATTTTTGGATGTAAATTATATTAGGGAATTATTATTTAGAGTTACGTTTATTGAGGAAGAATTAAAATTACGTATTAGAATGGAAAATAAATCATTTAATCAAAGTATAGGAAGAGGTAGATAAAAGGGTATTTTGATACTCTTTTGTTATTTTAAAGAAAATTATGACTTTTCTTGCATATTTTTTAAATATATGATAAAATCTTTTATGTCGTGATCCGCTGAGATTATTTTTATTATTTACTTATGATCATAGAATAGACAAAGGAGAGTGACTGTATGAATATTATTGACAAAATTACTAAAAGTCAAATAAGAACAGATTTACCTGAATTTCGTGTTGGTGATACTGTTAGAGTTAACGTTAGAATCATCGAAGGTAAAAATGAAAGAATTCAAGCCTATGAAGGTATCGTAATCGCTATCCAAGGTGGCGGAGTAAGCAAAACTTTCACTGTTAGAAAAATCTCTGGTGGAGTTGGAGTTGAAAGAATTTTCCCATTTAACTCACCAAAGGTTGAAAGTGTAAGTGTTGTTAGAAAAGGTAAAGTTAGAAGAGCTAAACTTAATTATTTACGTACCCTTAAAGGTCAACCAAAAATCAAAGAAAGAAGATAAGGCGTACGCCTTGTTTTTGTTTTAGGAGGGGCTTATGAAAGAAATAGAAGTATTAGAAGTACCTAAAGAGAAAAAGAAAAAAAATTGGTTTAAGGAATTACTTCCTTATGTCATAATTGTTTTAGTTGTTGTATTAATTAGATCATTTATTGTGACACCTATTCAAGTTGATGGTTCATCTATGTATCCAACTTTAGAAGATAAAGAACTTTTGATTTTAAAGAAATATGATAAATCTTTTGACAGATTTGATATTGTTGTTTTTGATTATAATGGTGCTAGGTTAATTAAACGTGTTATTGGACTTCCTGGAGAGACTATTGAATATAAAGATAATAAGCTTTATGTTGATGGTAAGGAGGTTGCTGAAGATTTTGATAGAAATTCAAAGACTGATGATTTTAAGCTAGAGGATATTGGGGAAACTACAATCCCACAAGGTTATTATTTTGTAATGGGTGATAATAGGGATAATTCTACTGATAGCCGTATCATTGGGCTTATTGATAAGGATGATATTAAGGGTTCAACTAACTTAAGTATTTTCCCATTTGATAAAATTGGAACAATTAATTAAGATAGAAAATGTTTAAATGAATGCTGAAAAGTGGCATTTGTTTTTTTGTACAAAAAATAACTAAAAGTTATATAAATACATTGACTATCATACCGAACATTCGTTATAATTGTTTTAGGGGAATAATGATATATCGAGAATATAATGAAAAGAGAAATTTGCTGAAAGGAGGATATTAAAACCAAATTAAAGACTTAAACTATTTAATATAATTTTGAGAGGAGTGATAAGATGAATGAACTTGAATTATACAAAGAAAAAACATTTGATGATATTAAACATATTAACGAATTTGGAGTAGAATATTGGGAAGCAAGGGAACTTATGCCATTACTTGAATATAGTAAATGGGAGAATTTTCATAAGGTTATAAAGCGTGCAATGGTTGCTTGTGAAACTAGTAATCACAATGTTTCTGGACACTTTCCTGAAGTCAGGAAGCCGATAGTTGGTGGTAATGGGAATATTCAAAATGTTATTGATTACAAATTATCAAGATATGCGTGTTATTTAGTTGTGCAAAACGCTAATCCAAAGAAAAAGTCAGTCGCACTTGGACAAACTTATTTTGCTATTCAAACTAGGAAACAGGAGATTAGTGAAAAAGAATATAGCCAATTAACCGAAGATGAAAAAAGATTTTATCAAAGAAACTTAACTAAAAAGGGTAATTATTCATTGAATAAGGCTGCTAAAAATGCTGGTGTTAAAAATTTTGATAAATTTCATAATGCTGGTTATAAAGGTTTATATAATGGAGAAACTGCAGACGATATTGCTAAAAGAAAAAAATTAAGATATAGAGAAGATATTCTAGATAATATGGGTAGTGATGAATTAATTGCAAACTTATTTAGGATTTCTCAAACTGAACAAAAATTAAAAAGAGAAAACGTTAAAGATGAGGGAAAGGCGAATGATGTTCATTATGAAGTTGGTAGTAAAGTAAGAAACACAATAAAAGAATTAGGCGGAACAATGCCAGAGGATTTGCCTACACCTCGAAAAAGTTTAAAGGAATTGGAAAAAGAAAATAAAAATAAACTTCTAGATTAGCCATTTAGGCTAATTTTTGTTATAATTAGTTTTAGGTGATTTATGTCATGAAAAGTCAAAAATACAGAAAAGCCTTAGAAAAGGATATTGGCCCAATTGCTGATCTTGTTACAAAACTTTTGGGAACTTGTAATTTGGATGTAAATCAATCTATTAATGATAATAATCTTGCAGAAATAGGCAGTATGATAGACAAATATTTTGTATGCGAAGTAGATGATATGATTGTTGGTGCTTGCGGAATTAGTGATATAATAAACCAAGATCATTATAATTTGGGCTTTAATAATATAAGAGAAATTTTATATTTAGTTGTTGATAATGATTATCAAGGCATGGGCATTGGTACAAAGTTACTAGAACTTTGTTTAGAAAATCAGGATGTTACTATAATGTATGAAGCCTGGGGTGATGGTGATGATGTTAATTCTAAAAAGATTTTAGAAAAATGTGGCTTTAAATTATATAAAGATTTGGGTAAAGATTATTATAAAAATAATAATTATTGTGAATTATGTGTTAATAAAAATAAAGAGTGTGATTTTTGCTACGCTCAAATATGGATTAAAAGAATGTAGGTACTTTTATGTATTTATATTAAAACACAAGGGAGTTAAATTATGGAGAGACTTTTTTTAGAGATTCCTACAATAAATAGAAAAGAAGAAGCACTAGAATATTTAGAAGAAAATATTAAATATAATTCTGATTTAAATGGTACGGGTGGTATGGATAATTGTTTGGAAGGAATGACTTATGAAGAATGGTTATCAGAGCTTAATCAGAAAGAAAGTATAGAATATGGAAATCAAGTAAATAGATGTTCTTCAAAAACGTTTTTTGTAGTAAGAGAAAAAGATAATAGAATAGTTGGTATGATAAATATTCGATATCATATTTCTGATGAAAAATTGAAAACATGGGCATCTCATATTGGTTATGGTATTAGACCTACTGAAAGACGAAAAGGATATGCTAAAATTGCACTATATTTAGGACTATTAGAAGAACAAAAAATTGGTGAAGAGAGGGTATTATTGATTTGTGATTTTGATAATATTGGATCAAATAAAACAATTCTTGCTTTAGATGGGGTGCTAGAAAAAACAGAACCTTATGAATATGATAATATAATGACAAATTATTATTGGATAAATGTTAATGATTCTCTTGAAAAATATTATGAATATTATAGAAATTATATAAAAATTGATGATATAATGCGCCAATAAAAGGAGTTGAAACGCCTAAGAAAAATATATCAAATTTGATGAATTTCATTATAGAAATTTAAGAGGTAATTATGGCATTGTAACCCCCTTAATAAAAAAGAAAGAAGGTGTTAATTTGAATAATAAATTAGAGACAATATCAAATCTATTTGAAGGTAAAGAAATAAGAAGTATTTGGGATAGTGAAAAAGAAGAGTATTATTTTAGTGTAGTTGATGTTGTAAGTGCATTGACAGAAAGTAATGATGCGAGAAAGTATTGGTCTGTATTAAAATTGAGATTGAAAAAAGAGGGGTCAGTGTTGACTACAAATTGTAGTCAACTGAAATTAAAATCAAGTGACGGTAAATATTATAATCAGGATGTACTTGATACAAAAGGAATTTTAAGACTTAT
>CANRSQ010000052.1 GCA_947642475.1 uncultured Mycoplasmatota bacterium | reverse complement strand
GGTAAAATGGTTTTTTCTTTGCACCCATTCTTAAAAGTCTTAACTTAACTGCCATGATATCCCTCCATTCGTTCGTTTATAAGTTTAACATATTTTTTGTGTGGTGTCAACCGTTTTTGGTTAACAGTAAATTTTATTCTTTTACTTTGATTTTATTCTTTTATTATATATGGATTTTCTTTTGTTCCTATTCCAGATAATACTATATTAGATTTTAAAAATAAGACTGGACGGACTCCTTTACTAACAAACTGACCACTAATACTAGTTCCATTATAATGGGTTACATACCATGCATCATATGTATAGCCGGCTGTTCCTTCATCTAAAGCGTATGCATTTATTAACCACCAATTATCGTTTGTACTGACATGAAAATAACTATCATTGCATATTGACTTTCCTTCTAAAATAGCTTCGGTTGCAGATGTACACAATGGATTAATACTGGCTTTTAATATATCGCTTACGTTAGCAAGTCCTATATTCCCTGTCCATGTATACATTTTTTCTCCATTTATATTTTTTTGTATTGTATCATTACCGTTTTTTCTTAAATTTGCAACTGCGCCTATATTATATGAATGACTTTGTATTTGAATTTTGGCAGAGTTTATTAAACTATTGTAATACTCCCCATTCAAATATTCTTTTATGCTGCTATCTTCTGTCACAGTACCACTGTGATCATTGCTTGGTGTTTTAAAAATACCATTTATTTTAGCAAATACACCACACCCATATTGGGGGTGAATACAATATGTGTTCTTTTCGTTACTTCTGTGATTTTCTTCATCAAATTTCATTTCTTTTACTATTTCATTTTTAATTATCTTTAGTGTATCGTCTGGCTCTATGGCTATTATTCGCCATAGTTCATCATTAAAAGTTACATAATTATTTGGGTTTGCTCCTCTATAAATATATCTATTTCCTTCTTGAGCATCTTTATATAGTCCATCGCCAGCGGTTACTACTTTGGTTTTTAATTCATTTATGGTTATACCTTTTTCTAATATATTTCCTTTGGCTGTTATATTTAAATTTGTATTAAAAGCTGCGTAGCCTACGGTCATTATAAATAATAAACTTAGGCTGGTAATTATTATTAATTTTCTTTGCTTTTTTCTTTTTCTTCTTCTCATTCTTCTCCACCTTATACATCATATCAAAAAAAAAAAAGAAAAAACAAGGTAATATTATTGCCAGATATACACAAAAAACACTAACCTTCTTGGTCAGTGCTTTTGATGTAGTTTTCATCTACTGTTTCATCGATTTCGTTTAAGGTTTCTTCATCTACTTCATCAACTATTTCTTCCCATGGTTCTTCATCTTCTTCAATGGCGATTTTCATTTTTGTTTCGCCGACAATTTCTACCCCTAATTCTTTTTCAATATTGAAAGAAATGGTTTTTCCATCTTTGATATTAACTTCCCCACATGTCGGTTGCTTTAACGAACGAACGATAATATCGGTATCTCCTGATAAGTCTGCATTTTCTTTTGTTTTTACATTAAATAAATCATTATATTCTATTTTGTGATTTATTACAGTAGTTTTACTATCATTATCATATGAATACCATATATTAATATCAAATGAGCCATTAACGCCGATTTTATCTCCAGCTTTATAACCTTTAAACTTATGATTTATTACCCAACATCCTAATATTGTTGTTGGTGCATTGTCAGCTTCTACAGTATATGTGTTTTTGAAGTGTTTTTTTCCTTTGCCGACAATTGCTTTGGTTACTATCTCTTTATATGCTGCCACTATATCACCCCTCACTTTAAGATATGCATAATTATTAAAAAAGTACACAAAAAAGTAGTTTTTTAACTACTTTTATTAATCTTGGAAAAAGCTTATTTGATTATATGTTTCGCTTACCTTTTTTTGTTGTTCACTAGTTAGTTCGGTGAAATCTATATTATTAATAATGTCTATTTTTTTGATTTTATTTGTCTTTTGATAGGTGTTATTTAAATTTATTTTTAATTTTGTTTGATTTTTGTTTATATCTAATTTAATATTTAAATTATTATCGGTTTTATTATATTCGATATTACCACTAATGACTTCATTTTTAATTTGATTATTAATTAGGTATGTGTATTTATTATTTATGTTAGTTATATTTAATGTTGTTACTTCACTATTTTTGGTTTTTGTTATTTCTAATTTAATGAATTTTTGGGCAGCTCCTCTGGTGTAAACATCTACTACAATGGTGTCTTTGCTGGCAAAGTCATTTTTCATTTGATTTATTTTTTTGTTTATATTTTCTTTTACTTCATTTTCATTTTTATTGGTAATACTGACAATAGCATTTATGAATTTTTCATCTTCTGTTAGATTATTATTTATGGTGTCTAAAATAAGATCATAATTTTCTTTATTAAGTGTAAGAGTTGATTTATAGGTTTTGGTATTTTTGCCATTGATGTCTATTTTTGTTGTTGAACCTATTATTTTTTCTTTTTCAATACCTTTATTTAAGGCTCTATTTAATGAATTTAATATTGTTTTTGTTTGATCTTTTGATGGTATATTACCTTCTAATTTTATATATTTATCTAAAATGTTTTCAAAATATAGATAAGTATTTTCTTCGTCTTTATAAATTTGACTATTGGTGATTTCGTTATCTTTTGTTTCTATTTTTGTATTGGCAATTAAAAGGTTTGTTTTTGTATCAATATTATAATTGGTTTTTGTTTGTAAACTAGTTATTTGTTTATCGTTTTCTATTAATTCTAAATTGGCGGTAAGATTTCCTTTAGTTTTTTCGTATTTTGGAACAATATTTTTTTCTATGGTATTGAATGTTTTGTCGATTGTTTTAATAAATATTGTTTTTGGGTTATTGGAATAATACATAAAAATCCCGATTAATGCGATTAAAATAGTTAAGATAATTGTAACTATTATTGGTCTTTTATCAGTTTGGTTGTTTTGTTTTTTGATTATTTTATCTATTTCTTGTTGATCTAAAGTGTTTGATGTTCCTTCGTTTAAGGTTTTATCAATGCTTGTTTTTTTATTTTTTAAAGCTTTTCCAATAGCGTCTTTAACGTCTTCTTTTATTTCTTGTTGTTCACCAGCGTTTAGGTTTTGATCTTTTTTGTTTTTTTTATTCATAAATCTCTCCTACTTTCCTATTACAATAATATCAAATTACCTTACATTTATCAAGAAAAAAAATAATCAATTTTCACTGATTATTTCTCCATCTAAACTCCATGTTTTGACATTTGTTATTTTTACATTTACTATTTGTCCGATTAATTCTTTTGGGGCTTTTACGTTTACTAGTTTCATGGTATCGGTGTAGCCCATTAACATTTCTTCATTTTTTTCGCTTGTGTTTTCTAAAAGGACAGGAACTATTTTATCTTTTAACTTTTCGTTGGCTTTTCTAGCGTAATTATTGATTAAATCATTTAGTTTATATAGTCTTTGTTCTTTTATTTCTAGTGGTGTTTCATCTTTCATGTTTGCAGCTGGAGTTCCTTCTCTTGGTGAAAATATAAATGTAAATGCGGAATCATATTTGCATGTATTTACTACTTCTAAAGTATCGTTAAAGTCTTCTTCGGTTTCTCCTGGAAAACCTACAATAATATCGGTTGTAATAGCGCAGTTAGGGACTGTTTCTTTTATTTTATTATAAAGTTCGATATAGGTTTCTTTGGTATAGCGTCTACCCATTAGTTTTAATATTCTGTTTGAACCTGATTGAAGTGGCAAATGAATATATGGCATTATATTTGGATATTTAGCAATTGTCTCTATCATTTTATCTGTAAAATCCCATGGATGTGAAGTGACAAACCTTACTCTTTCTATCCCAGTTTTAGCGGTTTCTTCTAAAAGATTGCTCATGTCATAGTCTACGTTTAAATCTTTACCATAAGCGTTGACATTTTGACCTAAAAGGGTTACTTCTTTATAACCTTCTTTTATTAGTTCTTTTACTTCGTTTATGATATTTTCTTTGGTTCTACTTCTTTGTTTTCCTCTTGTGTATGGAACAATACAATATGTACAGAATTTATCACATCCATACATGATATTAACCCATGCTTTATATTTGCTGTCTCTTTTGGCTGGCATATTTTCTATTATATCGCCTTCTATACTATATACTTCTAATTCTAGGCTTTTATTTTTTAGGCTTTTAGCGAGTACTTTTGGAAGTTCATTTATGTTGTGAGTTCCAAAAACGATATCTAGCCATTTATATTTATTTTTTATTTCTTCGGCTACTACTTCTTCTTGAACCATACATCCGCACATACCAACTATTATATTTGGTTTTGATTCTTTTAGGTGTTTTATTCTTCCGACCATCCCAAATACTTTATTATGGGCATTTTCTCTTATGGCGCATGTATTTAAAAGGATTAAATCGGCATTTTCCATGATGTTTGATTCTTTAAAGTTCATTTGTTCTAAAATGGCTTTGATATTTTCGGTATCGTGTTCATTCATTTGGCAGCCATAGGTTTTTATATAATAGGTTTTATTTTTACCTAAATTTTTATATTCTTCTGGTAAGTTATAATCTATTGTTTTTGGTTTTAATTTAGTTCTTTTTTTTGCTTCTAATAAATTAGGCATTTGCATTTATATCACTTCTTTTCTTCTTAATGATAATATCATAATTATATATTTTGTTCAAGATATCTTTATTACAATTATATTAAAAGAAAAAGAGGTATTACACCTCTCCTATTACGATTAATACCATTGGTTTACATTCTGTTTGCTCATAGAAATATTTACCAACTTTATCTCTAATTCCTGATTTTATTTTTGTAAAATCTACGTAATTAGTTTTTGAATTTTCTTTTATGACACTTAAAGATATTTTTTCTGCTTCTTTGATTAAATCTATATTATCTTTTACGAAGATAAATCCTCTAGTTAATACTTCTGGCCCAGCAAGAACTTCTTTTGTCTTTTTATCTAATGTAGCGGTGATAATTACTATTCCGTTATCACTTAAAAGTTCTCTATCTTTTAGCACTAATTCTCCCACATCTCCGGCAGCTAGGCCATCAATTAGGATATCATCGATTGGAACTTTCATATCTTTATCTACTAGTTTTCCATTTTCGAAGTATGCTACTTGTCCATTTAGTTTTAATAGAATATTTTCTTCTTTCATGCCTAGTCTTTTAGCAACGTTAGCATTAGCCACTTGATGGCGATATTCACCGATTACTGGCATGTAATATTTTGGATTCATTAAATCTAACATTAACATTAAATCTTCACTTGAAGCGTGATGTGATGGAAATTGTTTACTTGAAATTTCAATTACATTGGCTCCCATTCTAGCAATTGTATCGAATAGTTTGGTGGCGGTTCTTTCCATTCCATCATATACTGGTGATGCGAAAACGATGGTATCTTCTGGGGTTATATTTATAAATTTATCATAGCCTCTTAAGATTCTTTTTAAATTTGAGAATGGTTTTTCTCTTTCATCAGATACTAAAACAACTATTTTATCATCATTTACATGGTGAATTGATTTTATTCTTTTTTTATCAAATTTGACATATTTCATGTCAATGGCTTTTAAAATTACTCCTTCTAATCTTTTTCCCATGATAACAACGTTTCTATCTGTTTCCATTATTTCATTAAATAATTCTTGGATACGATATAGTTGCGCTTGATAAATGTTGTAAAGAATTCTACCTTGGTTACGGGTTAATATTTCTCTAATTTTACCGTTTGTACGATGATTAGGTGAAGTAAATCCACGTTTGTCAGCGTATAATGATTCACTTAATAAACAAAGTACTCCTTGTTTTCCAACGTAAGCTAGTTTTCCGATATCTGTTTTATAAGCGCCTAACATTGTTGGATCAAATACAAAGTTTCCTGTATAGAAAATTGCCCCATTTTCAGTATATAAAACATAACCAACAGTGTCTGGTACTGTATGGGTTAATGAAATAGGAAATATACTGTTTTTTCCGAATTCAATTTTTTTATGTGGTTTAATCTCAACAAGATTATCTGTTTTTAAACCTTCCGCTTCTAATTCTTCTTTAATTATTTCAAGTGTAAATGTTGTAGCATATACTTTAAGTTCTGGTAAATCTTTTAAGATATCACAAAGAGCTCCCATGTGTTCGTCATGTCCGTGTGTTACAAATATACCTTTTACACGTTTAATATTATCTTTAATATAGTCATAATTAGGAATAATATAATCTACTCCTAACATTTTATCGTCAGCGTATTTTAATCCGGCATCAAATACAAATATATCTTTATCTACTTCAACTACATACATATTTTTACCGTTTTCATTTTGTCCGCCGAGCGCGAATATTTTTATTTTACTCATTTTTTCTCCTTTCTTTTTAATTAAAAAAGCCTTATCAATTATAACATATTTAGTTCCAAAAAACAAACCCAGTCATTTTAACAAAAACACATTAAGTGATTTTTAAAATAAAATAGAGAAAACTATTTTATTAGCTTCTCTATTTCTTCTTCTGATAAATTGGTAACTTCTGATATATATTTTATATCAGTTCCTTTAT
>CANRSQ010000051.1 GCA_947642475.1 uncultured Mycoplasmatota bacterium | reverse complement strand
TCAGTATATTCACTATCAGAAAGTTCTAATAAATCACAAATCTTTCTAAAAATAGTTGGAGTATTAAGAGGTTTACCCTCTTCTTCTAAAATCATTTTACTTAAATCAATATAAGAATATAATTCTAAATCCTCTTTAGACATCTTACTAAGTTTCATACAAATTCCTCCTCTAAGTAAGTAATAATCCTAATGAATTATACCATATTATTCACTAGTGTCAATACTATAATTAAAATTTAATTCAAATTCATCTATAAAGCCTTTATTTATAAATAAAGAATACACAATCTTAACACCATTATCACTAATAACAAGCTCTTTTGTTTCTGTATAAACATCCAAACTTCCTTCAGGAATAATATATGTACCTTCCATAGAATTATTTATACAAAAGCCCAATTTTATTAAATAATCCTTTTTTCTTTCTAAAAAAACATTTTCACCTAAAGTAATAATAGTCAACACACCATTATCATTATAAGTAATTTTATCACCATTTTTAATTCCTTTTCCCGAAAAAGAGTAAATACCATCCTTAGATTTTAAAGAATAATTTATATTAACTTTACTCATATAACCACTTCCAATGACATGATTATAACACAAACATACAAAAAAACAAGCTAAACATTTAGCTTGTATAATTATTTTAAGAAACTATTGTATATGGACTTGATTCTGTTCCTTCACCTGATAATGTAATATCTGAAGTTAGATAAAGAACTGGACGGACGCCATAGACCACAACAAATGTAGTACCCATTTTGACTAAACCAGTTTTTTTAATATACCACACACTGTTAGATTGAGAAAATACATAAGGCGAAATTGTCCATTCATCACCAGATTTTGGCCACATCCAATTATTCCCATTGCAATGGGAATTGCTAGCATAAACTAAGCTTACACAAGTCTTACTGGTAGTTGTTTTTAATAATTCTGTCATAGTCATTAAGCCTATTTTACCATTCCATTTATATAATGCCTCCTGCTGAACATCTGTCGCAATATCTTCTGTATCAGCACGGCTACCTGGTGTTCCCACATTAAAATTATGATTTACTATATATTTTGAATCTTCATTTATTGTTCCTAAATATGTATTATTTAAATATGTGTTTAATGATGAATCTTTAGTTACTGTTCCTGAATATACTGTTGTATCTGTATTTGGATTTCCATTTGGATTATGTAATGTAAACACTGATGGCGTATCGACTAGATTAGACGTGGATGCCCATGCATTACATCCATTAATATTTGCATTCGTACAATAAGTACTAGTAGATTTATTCCTTGTTCCTTTAGTATCCCATGCCATATTTCCTATACTTTCATTTCTGATTATTTTTAATGTTCCATCTGATTCTACGCTCATTACTCTCCAAGTTTCATTATTAAAAGTTATATAATTTGATGGAGATGCTCCTCTATAAATATATCTTCCCTCTTCTGTTGTATCCTTATATAATCCATCACCTGTTTTAACTACTTCAATATTTTGTCCACCAACAGTTATTTCTAACGATTTTATCTCCACAGTATAACTACTTGATGAACTATTTCTTCCATCATTTATTTTAGCTACTAAAGTTCCACTTTCAGTAAATTCTACTGTAACTGTTTTTTCAGTTACTGGAGTTTCTTCTCCACTATCTTTGATATATGAACAAGTTAAACTATCACCACATCCTTCTGGATATGTAATAGTTATAATTTTTCCATTCTCACTATCTGTTTCTTCATATGTTGGTACTTCTAAATTTTTAGTAGTTACTTCTTTTGAAGCTTCATTGCTTAAATCTATACTGTTTGTAACTCTTACTTTTATTGTATGATTAGTGTTTTGATCTAATCCTGTAAACGTATAAACATTATTAGTTTTATTATCTATCCCCTCTCCATCATCAATACTAAATTCATATTTAGTTATTTCTGATAATGTATCTGTAGCATCAATAACCGCTGTTAATGTACTTGTTCCTACACTTACATTTACACTTACTTCTGGAGCAGTAAAGTCAATTGTTTTTTCTACTGTTTGAGTTTCATCTTCAAAAGATGTTGTTACTACTAATTTTGTATCTTCTGTTATTGTAAGTTCTACTGGTGAAGTAGTTACCGTTTGCTCTACTTCATTAATACTATATTTACATACTTTTCCGTCCGCACATCCACTCGGATATGTTATTACCACATCAGCAGATGTTTCACCTTTTTGAATTTCTACTGTTGGTTCTGTTAATTTATTTTCTTTAAATATCGCATATAAAGTTAAATTTTTACCAGTTACTGTTAAATCGTTTAAGCCACTAGTCGCATTTTTATCAGTATTCCATCCGATAAATCTTGAACCTTCTTTTTCAGCAGTATATTCTAAATTAACTTTATTACCAAATTCTAGTGATGCATTTTCTGCATTACTACTTTGTCCACCATTTGCTTTATAGTTATATGTTACTGTATATGTTTTAGAACTTACATCTTCTTTATTTTCATAATCAAGACTTACATTCAAGTCTGATTCTACTTGTCCTTCTGGAGCACTCACTGCCTTAGCTACTCTAACAGTCATTACTTTAGTTCCATTACCTTGTAAAGTTTCTCCTTCGGTAACTCCAGATGAAGTTATAGTAGCTATTTTGTTTTCTTCATTAACCGTTACTCCAGTTAATACAGCGTCTTCATCGCCTTGGTTTTGAATAGTTATATTATATTCTAATGAATCATCTTGATTTGTTAAATTTGTTTTTAATCTTGCATTTAAACCATAATATGTTGGTTCAGCAGCCACACTAGCTAAACCTACCGCATTTGTTGGTTCAACGCTTGTTATCTCAACATTAGCTGGATTTTTCACTGGTGAATTTATTTCCTTACCTTCCTGTACAAAATCTAAAGTTACAGTAAGGTTCCCTTCAGTACTTTCTGGTTGAGTTGTTACGTTTTTATCATACTCTACTTTTACAGTTAAAACTTGATTTTGACCTGCAGCTAAAGTATCACCTTCAGTAAGTCCTGAAGTTGTAAATATAATCGCATCATTATTTGGATCAGATAATGTAATCTTATCTAAAGTCGCATTTAAATTACCCTTATTTGATACAGTTATATCATATTCAATACTATCACCTGGAGCCGTTAAATTAGTTTTAAATGTTGCGGTTAATTTATCCCATTTTGGATCTTCCGCATTGCTTGCTCCTCCAATAATATTTTTACTAGTTACATTGGTTATTAAAATATTCCAATTTGAACTAATACTTGATGTACCACTAATATTTAAGACACTATTAAATGCCGCATATCCTACTACCATTAAAAGTAATACACCTAATAAAGAACCAATTATTATATTGTTCTTTTTTCTTTTATCATAACTCCTCATACATTTCCCTCCTATTATGCCTACATTATAGTACATTTCCCAAAAATTCACAATCAATTTTTAAACAAATATAAATTTTCACACATAATTTTAAAAAAAACTTCCAATAATAAACATAGAAATGGAGTGATGTTATGGCAAATACAAAAACAAAGAAAAAACATAAAACTCTAATAATAATCACCAGTATTATCGCAATATTAGCTGCCTTATATTTTGGCTTATATATCTATGCCAAAATTACCCCAAAACTTGCCATTGACGGAGCCAATGGATACTATTTATATGATAATAATGAAAAACTTTATACTGGAACCGCTAGTGAAGATTGGATAAGCCTAAAAGAAATCTCACCAAATTTAATAAACGCTACCATATCAATTGAAGATAAAAACTTTTATAACCATAAAGGATTTGACTTTTTAAGAATTGTAAAAGCCCTATTTATCAATTTAAAAGAAGGAGAAAATCTCCAAGGAGCCTCAACTATAACCCAACAATATACAAAAAACTTATTTCTAGACTTTGATAAAACATGGGAAAGAAAACTAAAAGAAGCTTGGCTTACCATAAGATTAGAAGCTCATTATAAAAAAGACGATATATTAGAAGGATATCTAAACACCATAAACTACGGTGGAATATTCGGAATAGAAAACGCCTCTAAATATTACTTTGGAAAAAGCTCAAAAAATCTCACTCTAGCCGAAGCTAGTATGTTAGCTGGAATACCAAAAAACCCAAGTGATTACTCACCCTTAACCAATGAAACCAAAGCCAAAAATAGACAAAAAACAATCCTAAATTCAATGGTAGAAAATAAATATATAACAAAAGAAGACGCCCAAAACGCCTATAATGAAAAACTAGTATATAAAACCGAAGAAGAAAAAGATAGTTTAAAAATGATGCGTTACTACCAAGATGCCGTTATGGATGAATTAGAAAAAATAGATTCCATTCCCGCTTCATTCTTAGATACCGGTGGATTAAAAATCTATACCAATCTAGATACTAACGCCCAAAAATTACTAGAAGAAAGCGCTAATAAAAACATCACAAACGATAATATCCAGTTAGCAGGCGTCGTTATGGATCCAAAAACCGGTAAAGTCCTCGCCCTAACAGGAGGTAGAGACTATAATAAAAGTCAGTATAATAGAGCCACTAAAGCCACAAGACAAGTAGGCTCAACCATCAAACCATTTCTCTACTATTCAGCCCTAGAAAATGGATTTACCCCATCAACAACCTTCACCAGTGAAAAAACAACCTTCACCTTTGAAGGAAATAAAACATATACCCCAAAAAACTATAATGACGAATATCCAAAAAAACCAATCAGTATGGCCGCTGCAATCGCCTACTCCGATAACATATACGCAGTAAAAACCCATTTGTTTTTAGGTGAAAACAATTTAGCCAATATGTTAAAACGCGTAGGAATCAATAAAAAAGTCGATGAACTACCTTCACTTGCCTTAGGCGCCGAAGAAATAAACATGATGGAAATGATGGCCGGTTATGCTACCCTAGCCAATGAAGGAAATAAAATAAAACCATTTTTCATTAGTAAAGTAGCCGATATGAAAGGTAATATTCTATATGAATATAAACCCAATCCCGAAAACGTCTTAAACAAAAATACAGTTTATGTTTTAAATGAATTATTAACTACAACATATGCAAAAGAATTTGTCGATTACAACACTCCAACTTGTTATAACATTTCCCCAAAAATGACTAGAAAATATGCAATAAAAAGTGGAACAACAGACACTGATAATCTAATATTTGGATACAATAAAGATTTACTAGTTGGCCTTTGGACAGGCTACGATGATAATAAAGCCGTTATAAGTACCGATAGTTCAAACATCAAAAACACATGGATAGACATAATGGAAGGATATTTAAAAGATAAAGAAGATAACTGGTACGAAACACCAAATAATGTCGTTGGCGTCGCCATAGATCCAATAAGCGGTGAAGTAGCCACTAATAATGGTAAAGCCAAATTACTTTATTATATAAAAGGAACTGAACCCACTAGTAATAAATACACTCTAGATGACATAATTCCAACTGTCAAAACCGAATAAAAAAGCTAAGAATTTATTTATTTCTTAGCTTTTCTTATACACTTTTTCCTTTTTTCTAGAATCACAAACCGCCAAACTAGTTTCCGTACAAACATCCTCAAAAGTTTTAAAAAATCTAACATACTGACCTAAATAAGTATGCGAAACAGAAGTTACACCATTTTCTATTAAATTAGAAAAAATTCGTTTTATAGGCTCACTATAATCATCTAAATAAACATAGCCTTCCTTAACTAAAATACTAAATACTGGATCAAGTAATAATCTTTTATTTATCCCCTTTTCCTTATAATAAACCACAATAAAATTATGATTAATCGCATCCAAATTAAAATGATTCGTAGAATATATTTTACAGTCAATACTTTGGCTTGTTAAATATCTTTCTAAAACATAAATAGAAGAATTTTCCCAAGTTTGTTTTTCAACCCCCTTAGCCCCTATCTCCTGCATGCACAATTTAGAAAGGCCCAAAACCTGTTTTCCAATAGGAATTTCTGAATACACTTTAGGCTTAATATCAAGTTCAAAAATAGAATCACAAATTTTATAATAATAAAATGAAATAATATGACTATAATCTCCATCACCATTAGCTTGATTCATAGCTTTTTTATACTGCCAAACTTCATCTACATTAATATAAACAGAAGGAAGACCAGCCGTCAAAAATAATTTATTAATAAAACCACGTATACTTCTACCATTCCCATCAAAAAAAGGATGAATTTTAATTAACTTACATTTTAAAATAACACATTTATCAATATATTCAAAAATTTTATCAGGATTTTTAGCTACATACTTACCAAACTCATAAAGTTCACTAACCTCTTTATCAAGAGCCTTTATTTCATCACGAATATCGTAACAGTCAGATAAGTTAATTCCTGTTGTTGGTAAATAAACATTATGATTTCTAAAAGTACCTCCTGCATCAGGATAAGGTGCTTTTGAATATAACTTACGATGAAGTTCAAGCAAAGTATAAACATCAAATTTATTATTTATCTCATCAGAATGTATATAATCATACATTTCTTTAAGTCCATCCCATTCAAATTTATCATGAGTATTTTCCAAAACACATTCACATTCAATATAATGATTAATAAAATTTTCCTTTAACTCATCTAAATGTCTATCAGAAGGATCCAAACGATAATATAATTTAATCAATTTTTTTGGAAGATCATCAGCCCGACCATACAATAACCCCGAATTTTTTCGTTCAATATATCCTAAAAACATTTCATTAATAATTGTTACTAAATCAAGTTCAACTAAAGTAATATCCATAAATAGTCTCCTTTTAGATTGCTATTCTAACAAAGAAGAAAACATTAGTCAATAATTCAAAACTACAAA
>CANRSQ010000050.1 GCA_947642475.1 uncultured Mycoplasmatota bacterium | reverse complement strand
ATTTTTCCGTTAATGTTTAAATTTTTTCAGGACATTTTCCTAAGTTATTGACAGTTTCACCCCAAAAAAATTATAAATAAAAAAGCCTCTTAATTTATTAAGAAGCCTTATATACAATTTTATTCCTCAGTAGAATTATATTTTTCTGCCTGTTCATTAATTAAATCAGTATCTTCAAAATAATTAATTCCCATCGCACTTTTAACCTTATTTACTGTTTCAGCAGCCACACTTTGAGCTTTTTTACTACCTTCAAATAAAATTTGGTAAACCTCAGGAATTCTCTTCTGATATTCTTCTCTCCTAATTCTAATAGGCTCTAAAGTTTCTTGAAGAACATCATTTAAAAATTTCTTAACTTTCATATCACCTAAGCCACCACGTTCATAATGAGCTTTTAATTCATCTAAATTTTTATATTCAGGTAAATATTTTTCAAAATGTTCATCTTTCGCAAACGCTTCAAGATATATAAATACTGGATTATTTTTAGTTTTCCCAGGATCTTCAACCTTTAAATGATTTGGATCAGTAAACATACCCATTACTTTTCTTTTAATTTCTTCTGGAGAATCTGATATATAAATACAATTACCTAAAGATTTACTCATTTTGGCCTTACCATCAAGTCCTGGTAATCTACAACAAGTTTCATTTTCAGGTAAAACAGCTTTAGGTTCCACTAAAGTTTCACCATACATAGAATTAAAACTTCTAACAATTTCCCTAGTTTGTTCAATCATAGGTAATTGATCATCACCAACAGGAACAATATTCGCATTAAAAGCAGTTATATCTGCAGCTTGGCTTACAGGATAAGTTAAAAATCCCGCAGGAATACTTGTTTCAAAACCACGCATTTTAATTTCTTGTTTTACAGTTGGATTTCTTTGTAAACGTGATAAAGTAACTAAATTAAGATAATAAAAAGTTAGTTCACATAATTCAGGTACTTGAGATTGAAGATAAATAGTTGTTTTATCCGGATCAATACCACAAGCTAAATAATCAAGTGCCACTTCTATAACATTTTGTCTTATTTTTTCTATATTATCCGCATTATCAGTAGTCGCTTGTGAATCAGCAATTTCAATATATATTTCATCATACTTACCAGAGTTTTGCATTTCAACCCTTTGCATTAAAGAACCTACATAATGACCTAAATGTAATTTCCCAGTTGGTCTATCACCCGTTAATACTATATTTTTCATAAAACATTTCTCCTTTAATTAAAACTATAAATAAGTATATCATAAATCATAATATTTTCAAACAAAAAGCAGCCCAAACTACAGGCCGCGGTACAGCATAAAACATAAATCATACTGCAAATTCATTATAGCACATTTTGTCGAAAAAAATCAAGATAATTTCCAACATTTTCTAATCTAATTCGTTATTTTTTCAAAAGAACAAAAGCCATCAGGCTTATTAAATCATGTATTGCAAGCTATTATTTTTCCCTTGAAAATAACATTCCCATACCTTCACCATTATTTTTTTCAACATCCCTATCATAATGAAAACCGATTTTTTGATAAAATTCAGGAGCTTTATCAGTCCACAAATAAACTTTATTATAGCCCATTTCATAAGTCTTCTCCGTTATTAAATCAAGCAACTGCCTACCATAACCTTTTCCTCTTTCTTCAGGAATAATCATGACACTCGATATCCATGGAGTCAAACCCTTACATGACTCCAAATTATCCTTCTTCAAAGTACAAAAGCCATATAATTTTCCATTATCCATAAGTGCATAACCAATAGGTAAAGATGAATCATCAGTAAAAATATTTTTAAATTTGTTTTCCACATCCTCATAAACCATAAAATCCGTAAATTGACTCCAATGATTATAATGTATTTTTATAATTTCATCTAAAACACCACTATCTAATTGACTAAAATTAACCAATTCCATAATATCACTCTCCCATTTAAATTATATCACAAAAACAAAAAAAGCCATCAGGCTTTTATATATAAATATGCTCTTTTTTAGGAATACTGACATCCACATGCCTTTCCCCAACATATTTTGGTATTAAAACTACCTTCCCAGCTTCCAAAGAAGCAGGTACATCAATTATACGTTGATTACGTGAACCCCTAAAATCAACATTCAAGCTTCTTTCCGCCATGATAAACTTGCCATCAACTAATACATCAACATATTTAAGAAATTCTATATTTTTATCACTCTTCATTAACTCTTCAAAAGTAAAACCCGTGTAGCACCAAATATCCATACCAATTTCTTTCGCATGCTTAGCAATTTCAGTACAAGCCTCTACTTGAAATAAAGGATCGCCACCAGAAAAAGTAATACCAGTTTGAGCCTCAAGTAAAGATAATTCCTTATTTATTTCATCAGTATCAGTTAAAAACCCGCCTTTAAAATCATGAGTGGCAGGATTATGGCAACCAAGGCAGTTATGAGAGCACCCTTGTGTCCAAATAACTGTCCTAATTCCTTCACCATCTACAATACTATCTGATTGTAAATCACTAGCTAAACGTATTTTCATTATTTAGAAACTACTTTAGAAGCATCATGTTTAACTCTATCTTGTTCTTCAGCCTTTTTACCGTTATTAAATCTATCAGTAGTACCAACCAAATAACCAGTAATTCTTCTAATTCTTTCGAATTTAACTCCTTCACCAACTTTTTTTTCTTCTGCTTTCATTTTATTTCCTCCTATCTTCCGCCGCAGCAAGTTAAATCTGCGTTTTTAACTCTTTCAATTGGAACGCCTTCGCCTTCCTTACGCCCACATCCTGGACAAACATCTCCAATAACTCCTGTATATCCACAAACTGGATCTCTATCAACTGGGTGATTAATTGCACCATAACCAATATTATTATCATGCATAAGTCTAACAATTTTTTCAAATGCTTCAGTATTCATAGCAGTGTCACCATCAAGCTCAACATAACTAATATGACCACCATTAGTTAAATTATGATAAGGTCCTTCTAATTCAAGTTTCTTAGCCACTGAAATATTGTAATAAACAGGAACATGGAATGAATTAGTATAATAATCTCTATCCGTAACACCCTTAATTTTTCCATAAATCGCTTTATCCATATTAGTAAATCTACCAGATAAACCTTCAGCAGGTGTCGCAATTAAAGAGAAATTTAAATTATATTTTTCTGCATATTCATCAGTTCTTTTTCTCATAAATTCAATAATTTCTAAACCAAGTTTTTGAGAATCTTCACTTTGACCGTGATGTTTACCAGTTAAAGCCACTAAACATTCAGCAAGACCAATAAATCCAACAGTTAAAGTACCATGTTTTAAAACCTTACGTAATCTATCACCAGGTTTTAACTTTTCACTATCAATCCAAACACCTTGTCCAAGTAAAAATGGGAAATTATAAACATGCTTGCCACATTGAATTTCAAATCTTTCAAGTAATTGATCTTTAACTAAATCCATTAACTCTCCAAGTTCAGCATAAAATGCATCCATATCAAGTTCTCCACTAACTTGCCCATGTTTAATACCTAACCTAGGTAAGTTAATAGAAGTAAATGATAAGTTTCCTCTTCCTGGAGTAATTTGATTGTCAGGTGATGTAACATCAGCTAAAACCCTAGTTCTACATCCCATATAACCAACTTCAGTTCTATAATCATCTGGATTATAAGTAGCCTTATTAAATGTAGAATCTATAAATGAGAAATTAGGGAATAATCTCTTAGCTGAAACCTCACAAGATAATTTGAATAAATCATAGTTAGGATCCTCTGGATTATAGTTAACACCCTCTTTAACCTTAAATATAGAAATTGGGAAAATTGGTGTTTCATGATTACCAAGTCCAGAATCAGTCGCAAGTAAATAATTGCGAATAACCATTCTACCTTCAGCTGAAGTATCAGTTCCGAAGTTAATAGATGAAAATGGAACTTGAGCTCCTGCACGAGAATGCATAGTATTTAAATTATGAATAAACGCTTCCATAGCTTGATAAGTTTCCCTATCAGTTTTCGCTAAAGCCTTCTCATAAGCTACTTTAAATAAACGTTTAACCTCTTCAGAATCCTTAGCATATCCATCAAATTCACTTAAGTCAACTTCGATAGATTTTAACTTATCAATATCTTTAGCAATTCTATCCATATTAATAAAATTACCAAATTCAGTGAAATCTAAATAATCACAAACAGCTTGTTTAAAATGTTTTTTGAAAGTAATAAGAACACCAGGCGCTAAATAATAATCAAACGCTGGAATACTTTGTCCACCATGTTGATCATTTTGGTTAGACTGAATAGCAATTGCTGCTAAAGCAGAATAACTCATAATACCTTGAGGTTCTCTTAAATGACCATGTCCAGTAGAAAATCCTTTATCAAATAATTTCTTTAAATCGATTTGGCAACAAGTAGTAGTTCCCATTGGCATAAAGTCCATATCGTGAATATGAATATCACCATTATCATGAGCTTCAGCAAATTTAGGTTTCATTAAATAAGCCTTCGCAAATTCCTTAGAAACAGTACTTCCATATTGAAGCATAGTTCCCATCGCTGTATCACCATCAACATTCGCGTTCTCTCTCTTCGCATCTTCTTCATTTGCTGACTTAAGGCCTAAACTTTCAATAGCTTTTAAAAATTTATGTTGTTTTTTCTCACCAAAGAATAATTGTCTAGACATATTACGTCTTTCGCGATATTCAGAAAATGATTTGTAAACATCTTCATAACCTTTTTTCTTAAGTTCATCTTCAATTAAATCTTGAATTTGTTCAATTTTAATTTTTTCATCATCTAAATAATCTTTTTCAATTCTTTTTACAACAGAATTAAAAATCTTATTAATATCTTTTTCAGAATATTTATTTTCATCATCTTCAGTTTTAATACTGTCAAAACCTTTTTTAATTGCAACCGCAATTTTAGTCCCATTCCATTCTACTTTTTTTCCATTACGTTTTACAACTTTCAAAGTTGCTAAAGTATCTTCTGTATCAACCATACTTCTGTCCTCCCTATCTTGTACCTCAATTATATACATTTTTTTATCAAAACGTCAATAGAAATGTTCGCTTTTTTTCACACTTTTTTTACCCCACTTTCACAAGCCCTTTAATTCTGCCAAAAATCGAAAAAATTAATTTTCAAAAAATTTACACTTTTTACACTTTTAGATTTTTTTACTTTTTCTAAAAACGGTAACACATAGTATAATCACCATCTTTGCCCTTTATTTCCAAAGATTAAACTAATATTACGTAACAAAAAGTTATTTTGCAAAAATTAAAAAAATTAAATTTTCTCAAAAATAGCAAAACGCAAAAACCAAAATTTTCACAAAAAAATTTTTTTAAAAAGCGTCGTAATAAAAATAAAACCAAAAGGTAAAATGTTCGCTTTTTATACGTACATAATAATAATTGACAAGCATATAATTAGCTAGGTGAAAATATGAAAAAAATAATATTAATATGTCTATGTTTACTCCTACTAACAACAGGTTGTAATAAAAAAGAAATCAAAACTGAAATAAATGAAGATAAACATATCGCCATAAACTATCCAGTAACCGGAGTAAATGTCTTAGATGATGCCATCAGTACTTACATAAATAAAACCTGTAACAATTTTAAAAAAGAATATAAAAACTATAATAAACCAGAACTAAACATTTCCTACACCTATAAAGAACTAAATAACAATATAATAAACGTTAGTCTAAATACCGAAATAAACGCTGATAAAAAAATAAACAAAATCAAAACATTCACCTATGACAAAAAAACAAAAAAGTTCTTAAGCATGGAAGATATCGTTCAAGACTTATACATACTAGATTATAATCTAAAAAAAGAACTGCTAGAAAAATACAAAGAAGCCGATATGGATTTTCTTTCCAATATTAGTTACGATTACTTCACCATTGATGATAAAAATCTAACCATCTATTTAGGACCGACCATTTTAAAAGATACCAATGAACAAATAATCTTTTTAGATATCCCACTAGACTCCTTAAAATTATTAATAGATATTGATAAAACAAATAACCAGGATAATTATATAAATATCAAAAAGAAAAACATCAACTATGATGATAAAATAGTTGCTCTCACCTTTGATGATGGGCCAAGTAAATATACAAATAAAATATTAGATATATTAAAAAACAATGATGCATGCGCCACATTCTTCGTTATTGGTAATAAAGTAAACTTTTATAATGAAACATTAAATAGAATGATTAAAGAAGGAAGCGAAATAGGAAATCACTCATATAATCATAAATGGCTTAATAGACTATCAGAAACAGAATTTAAAGAAGAAATAAATAAAACCCAAGAAATAGTCAAAAATATAACCGGATTTACCCCTAAACTTTTTAGACCAACATATGGTGGATATTCCGATAAATTAAAATCATATACCGATCTAACCTTTGTTCTTTGGGATGTCGATTCATCCGATTGGAAAGTCAAAACAGAAAACAAAATTCTAAAAAATATTATTCCAAACACAAAAGACGGTAGTATCATTCTAATGCACGATAACCACGAATACTCCTTAAAAGCCTTAGAAGCTGTCATAAAAGAATTAAAAGAAAAAGATTATAAATTTGTTACTGTAAGTGAACTATTAGAAATTAAAAAAATCCGAGAAAATGAATGACAAATTACGATTTAGAAGAAGCAAAACTCCTAAAATGGCAATTTGTCCTTACACTATTATTTATTTTTACATTAATAGTTTCACTAACACTAACCTATAATCAAATATTAATTCACGAAAAAAAAGAACCCCTATTTAAAACAAAAACATCAGATAATATTTTAACTCTAAATAGAACACTAAGTCTTTTAATAGCCATAGCGTTCCTATATATAAACTTAGAAGATAAAGAAGTAAAAGAAAAAAATAACCTAGATTTAAAAACTGCAAATCTTCAAATAGATGCCGGTGTACTATCGTTGATAGCGTCCATCATTGTTCTATATGTTTCATTT
>CANRSQ010000049.1 GCA_947642475.1 uncultured Mycoplasmatota bacterium | reverse complement strand
ACACTTTTTTATAAATTTGTTCATTGGTGAACCCCAGGCCTTTATTTTGAAATAATAAAAATATTTTTATTTTTGGTGCATATAATTAACTGTAAAAAAATAAAGGAGGAAATAATTATGGAAACATTAAAAGTAAGGGCTAAATCAAACCCAAATTCAGTAGCAGGAGCATTAGCAAATGTTTTTAGAGAAAAAGGAACTGTAGAAATTCAAGCGATTGGAGCAGGAGCACTTAATCAGGCTATTAAAGCGGTGGCAATTGCTCGTGGCTTTGTCGCACCTAGTGGAAAAAATTTAGTTTGTATTCCAGCTTTTACAGACATTGTAATTGAAGGTGAAGAACGAACTGCTATTAAATTAATTGTTGAATCTAGATAAGCACTTATGTGCTTTTTTCTTTTGGCTTTATGTGGTATAATTTAAGTAGTCGGGAGGCTTTTTATGGATGCAAATTTAAAGAGAAGTATTCTTTTGGAACACTATCAAAACCCTAAAAATAGGGGATTAATTGATGATGATAGTTATATTAAAATTAACATGAATAATGAAAGTTGTATTGATGAAGTAAATTTAATGGTTAAAGTTGAAGATGGTATTATTACTGATATCCGTTTTGATGGTGAGGCTTGTGCGATGTGTATTAGTTCTTCATCTATTATGGTGGAAACTTTGATCGGAAAAACTATTAATGAAGCTAAAAATATTCTGAACAATTTTTATAATATGATTGATGAAAAGGAATATGATGCTGATGTGTTAGAAGCGGCGACGGTTTATGATGATACTTATAAACAACCGAACCGAAAAAAATGTGTTTTGCTTTCTTGGTGGGGTATGGAGAAAGCTATTGGGGGTAATTTAGATGGAAAAGATAATGTTAGCTAGATGCTGCATACAAGAAATGGGAAAAATGTTTTTTAAGTACTGTTTTGTTTATGATGGTACGTATTATGATATTTTGAATTTAAATGTTTATAATAATTTTGATGGTGAAAATGGGATTATTCAAGCTGAAATGTTAAATGAAAATGAGTTAAAAGCTGAATCTAGAGAAAATTTATATAAGCGTAAAAGAGATTTAGTTAACAGACTTAAGGCAAGTAAATTTGGATTGTTTGATGGTGAAAGTCTAGAAAGTATTATAGATGCGGATAAAATGTCTTTGGTATTATATAGGCAAACTAGAATTGTACTGGATAAGAATGCGGATGTTTATTTTGAAGAAATTGAAGAACCTAATTTAGGTATAATGTTAAATTCTGAGATTTATGACGTTAAGACCCAAGAGAGGGTACAAACAATTGCTGATGATTTATCTTTTGGTGATCTTTGTTTGTATTCGGTAAGACCTATACCTAGTTCAATATTTAGTGAAGAAGATTATATGGGATTAGTTTTGGTGGCCAATTCGATAATTGGTAAAGGAGACAAGCCTAAAATAGTTTATCTACATTAATTTTAAGGGAAGAGTGCAAATTCTCTTTTTATTTTTCTTTAAATTTAGTATAATATTAGTTAGGTGAATAATATGACAAAAGAATTAGGACTTAGTAAAGAAAAGATTATCGAAATATCAAAAACTAAAGGTGAACCTAAATGGATGACTGATTTTCGTTTGAAGTCTTATGAGGCTTTTAAGGAAATACCTAATCCTAATTTTGGACCTGAGTTAAAAATTGATTTTGATGAGATTAATTATTATAAACGTGTTTCTGATGTTGTGGCTAATGACTGGAATAATGTTGCTTGCAATATTAAAAATACTTTTGATAATGTTGGACTTATTGAGGCTGAATCGAAGTATTTAGATGGTACTCATGCACAATATGAGAGTGAAGTTATTTATAGTAATATGATTAAGGAACTTACTGATAAAAATGTTATTTTTTGTAGTACGGATGAGGCACTTCAAAAGTATCCTGATTTATTTAAAAAATATTTTAATAAACTTGTTAAATATGATGAAAATAAATATACGGCTTTAAATGGTGCGGTTTGGAGTGGAGGAACTTTTATTTACGTTCCACCACATACAACTATTGACAGACCTTTACAAAGTTATTTTAGAATTGATACTAAAAATATGGGACAATTTGAAAGAACTTTGATTATTGTTGATGATGATAGTCATGTACATTATATGGAGGGTTGTACGGCTACTTATCATTTATCTGATTCACTGCATGCGGCAGTTGTGGAAATATATGTTGGTAAGAATTCTAGCTTGAGATATACAACTATTCAAAATTGGGCGGATAATATTTATAATTTAGTTACTAAAAGGGCATCAGTTGATTCTAATGGCTTAATGGAATGGATTGATGGTAACATTGGTTCTAAAGTTAACATGAAATATCCTTGTTGTATTTTAAAGGGTGATGGCGCAAAGGGAAATTGTATTTCGGTGGCCGTGGCTACTAAAAATCAAATTCAGGATGCGGGAGCAAAAATGATTCATTTGGCTCCGAATACGACTAGTAAAATTATTAGTAAATCAATTGCGGCTTCTGGCGGGGATGCGAGTTACCGTGGAACGGTTTTTATTGATAAAGATGCAATTAATTCTAAAAGTATTATAAAATGTGATACAATTATACTAGATGATGAGTCTAAAAGTGATACTATTCCTAAAAATGTGGTTAAGAATAATTCATCATATTTGGAACATGAGGCTACAGTATCAAAACTTGATGAGGATAAGTTATTTTATTTAATGAGTAGGGGTCTTGATGAGGAAAAGGCTCAGGAATTACTTATTATGGGATTTATTGAGGAGTTTAGGGAAAGTTTACCTATGGAATATGCGGTTGAGTTAAATGCACTTCTCAAAAATTATTTTTAAGGAGGATATGTTATGGAAGAGAATAAGAAAAGGGAAGAAGAAGTTGAAACATTAGATTTAGGGTTACCTACTAAAAAAGAAAAGATCAATGAAGCTTTAGAAGGTACAAGTGAAGAAAATATAAAGGACACTATTTTAGATAATGATTTAAATGAGGCTGTGAAACATGAAAATTTTGAGGAAAAAATAATGGCTGAGGATAATTCTGTGGATAATGTTTTTGGAGAGGAATTTGTTGGCCTTGATAATTTAGATGGTTTTGAAAAAAAGGAAGCTAAGCCAAAGAAAAAGGGTGGAGTTGTAATTGCTATTATATTAATTTTATTATTAGCTGCAATTGGTGGTTATATATGGTATTCAAAAACTTATGTTAATAATGATGAACTTAAGGATGCGATGAATACAGCGGCTTTAGATTATTATGACAAGTATACAAGTGCGAATACTGGAGCGGCTGCATATACGATTACTTTAGATGATTTAAGGAATGCGAATAAAAATGGTGAAAATTATAAATTAGATTCTTTAAAGGATTGTGATGGCCAAAAAACTCAGGTAATTATTAATATTGATTATTCTAATGGGGAAGCTAAAAACACTGAAGTTAAGTTAAGTTGTAAAATTTTTTAAATTATACAAAATTTCCTTTTTTGTAGGTTTTACCCCTACAGATTTGCCAAATTTGCTTAGACAGATTTGGCTTTTTTGTATGTTTTTTATATGCAAAAATGGGAAATTTGTTATTTGCGCATTATTTTGCTTGTGTGTATATTAACATGCGAAAGGAGGGAAGACCATGTTGAATCAAACTGTATTAGTTGGAAGACTTACTAATGATCCTGAACTTTATGAAACGGAAACTGGTAAAAAACTTACTCGTATTACTTTAGCTGTTCCAAGAGCTTATAAAAATGTTAATGGCGAATATGATACTGATTTTATTGGTTGTAAGTTATGGCAAAATGTTGCTCAAAGTACAACGGATTATTGTAAAAAGGGCGATCTTGTTGGTGTTAAAGGAAGAATTCAGACAAGTCGTTATGATACAGAAAATGGTGAAAGATTTCTTACTGAAGTCGTAGCAGAAAAGGTTACTTTTTTATCTAGTAAGCCTAAGGAAAATTAATATATGGGGCTATAACGTAATTGTGCCTACCTTTCTATAAATTTGTATGATAGGATTATTTACTCTTTTCGTACCTATCATGATTTTTGAAATATCTACCCCTGTATATGTATAAATAGGGTTATAGCCCCTTAAACTATTTATACAGTTAATATCATTTCTTTTGTGTAGATTATTTAAAAACAAGGAATTAATTTTCCTTGTTTTTAAATTCTTCGTAAAAAAGTTTATCTGGTTTTGTTCCTAAAATGTCTGATAATTTTACGGCCATTGCATAGGATAATCTTCTTTTGCAATGTTCTATTTGCCAATAAAATGGTTTACTTACATTTAGTTTTTCTGCCATGTCTTTACATGTTAAATTTTTCTTTTTACGTCGATTTTGTAATTCAATCAGGATATCTGCCATATTTTTACCTCCTATTTGTTTATACTTATATTATATATTAACTTTGGGTTAAAATCAAGAAAAATGTAACTGAAAGTTAATAAAGGTGATCTTTGGTTTACATATTGTTATAATTATAGTGATGAGAGGTTTGATGAATATGATAGGTGAAAGATTAAGACTGGCACGGCTTGATTGTGGTTTTACACAAGAAGCTTTGGCGTTGGAACTTGGTGTTTCGGCAGCGGCTATTTCGCAGTATGAAACTGGAGCAAGATCTCCTAGTTTGGATGTATTTTTACGAATGGTTGATATTTTACAGGTTTCGCCTGAACATATTTTGGGTAAATGCATAAGTGTTGCTTGTAATGACACGGATTATATTATTAGACTTTCTCAGGAAGATTTACAAATTATAAATGAAATTAAAAAATATACACAATTATATCGCAAACTTTCTATTGATACTAAAAGTGTTGTGGCGGCTTGGAATAAAAGAATTGGCTTTTAATAACTTTTAGTTAATAAAATGGTAATTAGGTTAGCTTTTTGCTATAATGCAGTTAACGGGAGGATAACGGTGATTTTATGAGTCAAATTAACCCACAAATAATTAAAGAAAGAAGAAAGGCATTAGGTATGTCTCAAGAAGTTCTTGCGAATAAGTTAGGTGTTTCTAAGGTTGCGATTTGTTGGTATGAGACAGGTGCACGTACACCTACCATGGAGAATTTTCTTAAACTTGCAGATATTTTAGATTTATCTTTGGACGAACTTACTGGAAGAGAAGTTAATGTGGTAGCGTCTGAAGAGGAGGATTATTCTGTTAAGTTACCTAAAAGGGATTTAGAAATTCTTAGTGAGCTTAAAAAGTATGATAAGGTATACAAGAATTTATATAGCGATCCTGAAAGAACGGCTAAATTAATTGATAGAAGAATGAAATAGTGCGATGGTGCTATTTCTTTTTGTTTGTGATATAATTATATTGGTGATAAAAATGTATGATATTTTAGAGATTATTGAGAAGAAATGTAGTGGTAATGAGCTTACTAAGGCTGAAATTGAGTTTGCTGTTATGGGCTATGTTAATGATGAAATTCCTGATTATCAGATGAGTTCTTTATTGATGGCGATTAAGCTTAAGGGTATGACTGATAAGGAGGTTATTGATTTAACTGATGTAATGCTTCATAGTGGTGATGTTTTAGAGCTTGGTTTTGATAGTGTGGATAAACATTCAACTGGTGGTGTTGGTGACAAAACTACGATTGTACTTGCGCCTTTGGTTGGGGCTTTGGGTGTTAAGGTTGCGAAAATGAGTGGTCGTGGTTTGGGCCATACTGGTGGAACTATTGATAAGTTAGAGTCTATTTCGGGTTTTGAAACTAGTATGTCGCTTGAGGATTTGAAGGATCAAGTTTCGGAAATTGGTGTGGCTTTGGTTGGCCAAATGGGCAATTTATGTCCAGCTGATAAGAAAATTTATGCTTTAAGAGATGTTAGTGGGACTGTGGGTTCTATTCCTTTGATTGCGTCTAGTATTATGAGTAAGAAGTTAGCGAGTGGGGCTTCTAAGATTGTTATTGATTTGAAGGTTGGTAATGGAGCTTTAATGACTAATATTGAGGATGCTAGAGAACTTGCTCGTTTGATGGTTAAAATTGGTAATCTTTTTGGACGTAAGACTATATGTGTTCTTACTAATATGAATGAACCTTTAGGGTTTGCGGTTGGTAATTCTTTAGAGGTTTTGGAAAGTATTGAAACTTTGAAGGGGAATGGACCTAGTGATTTAAATGATTTAGTTATTAATCTTGGTTCTTTGATGTTATCTCTTGATAAGAATATGGAGACTTTGGAAGCGATTGAATATGTGGAAAATGCTTTAAAGAATAATTCTGGTTATGAAAAGCTTTTAGAGGTTGTTAAATATCAACATGGTGATATTGATAAAATTTCAGTTTCTAATAATACTAAGGAGATTGTTTCGCCTAAATCTGGTTATATTAAGAGTATTAATGCTTTAAAAATTGGTGAACTTGCTAGAAAATTAGGAGCTGGAAGAAAAACTAAAGATGATGTTATTGACCCTGGCGTAGGTTTTGTTTTACACAAGAAAGTTTCTGATAAGGTAGAGGCTGGAGAGAGTTTGGCTACGGTTTATTATAATGATAAAATTATTCCTGAGGCGGATGTTTTAGATTGTTTTGAATTTAGTAATATGGAAGTTAGTAAACCGACTTTAATTTATGAAATTATTAAATAGGAGATTATTATGAAGGAAAGATTAAGAGAGTTACTTGAAAATAGTTATTCAAATGTATATGGTTATTATGTTGCGTCGATTGTAAAATGTAAAGATGGTTCTTTATTTGATGGTGTTAATGTGGAAACGTCTTCTCCGGCTGCTGGAATATGTGCGGAGAGAAATGCTTTATTTAGTGCGGTAGCTGCTGGATATGGCAAAGGTGATATTGAAAGTATTTACATTATGAATAAGACTGATAATGAATGTTATCCTTGTTTTGTTTGTCGTCAGGCTTTAAGTGATTTTTGTGATTTAGATACAAAGATTATTACTTATAATTATAATGGCGATAAGGAGAGTGTTGTTACTATTAATGATTTATGTCCTTATCCATTTGGGGATGAAGATTTAGCTTAAAATATAGTTTTTACTATATTTTTT
>CANRSQ010000048.1 GCA_947642475.1 uncultured Mycoplasmatota bacterium | reverse complement strand
AGTAATTGGGATATTAAAATAACAAGTATAACAGAAGGAACAAAAACAGGAGGAGCAACTACATCATTAAATGAAGATGGAAGTAAAAAAATAAGTGGAGTAGGAACACTAACTGCAACAATAGAAGCAGACTTAGTTAGTCCAGGTGATTCCATTGAATATGATATAACAGTAACTAATTCAGGAACAATAGATGCGAAATTAGATAAGATAACAACAACTGAATCAAATAATCCAGCAATCATATTTGAAACATCAGGATTAACAGAAGGAAGTACATTAACAGCTAATGGAGGAACAGCAACATTAAAATTAAAAATAATATATGATAGTAGTGTAACTTCACAACCAGAGAATACCGTTGGAACATTATCAGTAACACTAGATTATGTTCAAAATGATGGAAGTGGAACAGTAACTCCAGGAGGAGAAACAGCAGCAGATAAATTAATTGCCACGGAAACAACTTCAGGAGATGGATTATATGCGGATGATACAGAAACAGGAAGATATATTTATAAAGGAACAAATCCAAATAACTATATAACTTTCAATAATGAGTTATGGAGAATAATGAGTGTAGAATCAGATGAAACACTTAAAATAATAAGAAATGAAAGTATAGGAAATATGGCATGGGATACAACAGGAGGAACAGATGGATCAAATAATTGGATTCGTCCAGCAGACTTAAATACGTATTTAAATGGAGAATATTTAGGAACAATAAAAGGTGATTCAAAACATATAGTAAATCATAACTTTAATGTAGGGACCCCAGGTAACTCTACCGATACAGAAGATATAGCAACAGATGTAGAACAAGAAGCCCAAATAACCTGGAATGGAAAAATCGGTTTAATGACAATGACAGAAATATTAAAAACAACGACAGATACTGGATGTACAAGTTTAAAAGTTGCTAATAACAATTGGAGTAAATCAGTATGTTCAAACAATAATTGGATGTGGCCAAATTCAGGTTCTTTATGGACAATTTCGTCTTACGCTGATAGCTCTAACCATACGTGGCATGTGTATGGCACTAGCGGATATGCAGACATGTTAGCTTACACGAACGCTACAAACTTCGGCGTTTTGCCAGCCCTCTATCTAACCCCTAACATAACATTATCAGGCGAAGGAACAAGTGAAAATCCATATACAATAAATTCTTAATAATAAAATGGGAGAAATCTCATTTTTTTCTTTTAAAATTATCCTTACCCTTGTAATAAAAAACGATTTGTTATAAAATATATAATAGGTGATAATATGAGGAAAGGATTTACCCTGTTAGAGTTACTTGGAATAATAATCTTACTTGGAGTAATCATTTTAGTTGCAGTACCATCATTAATACAATCAAATAAAAATGCCGAAATAAATGACCAAAAAGAATTTAATAATGCAGTAAATAACGCTTGTATATCATATATTCAGGTACATTCAGATGAATATAATGATTTATTAAATACTAGTGGTACATCAAAAACAATCGAAACTGAAACACTAACTAAAGAAGGATATTTAAAAAGTAATTTAAAAAATCCAAACTCAAAAACAAATATAGAAGAAGAAAACAGTCAAATAATTGCCAAAAATTCAAATGGCCAAATCACTTGCGAATACAGACTACAATAAAAGAATAGGGATTAAAGGGAGGAAGTAAAAGAATGAAAACAATAAAGAATTTTGATTTAAAAGGAAAGAAAGTAATAATTAGATGCGATTTAAACGTACCAATGAAAGCAAGAAAAATAGCCGATGATAACCGTATTCTAGAAAGTTTAGAAACAATAAAATACGCTACTGAACAAGAAGCAAAAGTAATCATTTTATCACACTTAGGTAGAGTAAAAACAAAAGAAGATAAAAAGAAATACTCATTAAGACCAGTTGCCGATAGACTAAACAAATTATTAGATAGTAAAGTAACATTTGTAGAAGCTACAAGAGGCGAAGAAGTAGAAAACGCTATCAAACAAATGAAACCAAAAGAAGTAATAGTTTTAGAAAATACAAGATTTGAAGATTTAGATGGAAACAAAGAAAGCGATAACAATAAAGAACTTGCTAAATACTGGGCTTCATTAGGAGATATTTTTATTAATGATGCCTTTGGAACTGCTCATAGAAGTCATGCTTCAAACGTCGGTATCGCTAAATATCTTCCAAGCGGAATTGGTTTACTAATGGAAAGAGAAGTAAAACAAATATCAAAAGCCACCACAAAACCAAAAAAACCTTACGTAGTTATTTTAGGTGGATCAAAAGTAGCCGATAAAATAGACGTAATCAAATTCCTATGCAAAAAAGCAGACTATGTATTAATCGGCGGAGCTATGTCTATGACATTCCTAAAAGCCGCAGGATTTGAAGTAGGAAAATCAAATGTAGAAAATAAAAAACTAGATTTCTGCGTAGAAATGTTAGATAAATATTCAAACAAAATCGTTTTACCAATCGATATAATCACAGGTAATGAAATAAACAAAAATACCGAAACTCATACAAGATTTATTAACGAAATCGGTGAAGACGAAATCGGTCTAGATATCGGACCAAGAACCATCAAAGTATTTAAACAATATTTAGAAGACGCAAAAACAATAATGTGGAATGGCCCAGTAGGATATTTCGAACTAGAACCATTCGAAGAAGGCACAAGAAAATTACTAGAAATAATTTCAAAAACAAAAGCAACCACAATCATCGGTGGCGGTGAAACTGCAAGTGCCGTAATAGGCATGGGATATCAAAGCAAAGTATCACACGTATCAACTGGTGGCGGAGCTTGCTTATACATGCTTGAAGGAAAAGAATTACCAGCCTTAAAAGTACTAAATGCAAAAAAGTAATAATATAAGAAATGGTATAATAATTGCCATCGTATCCATAATCGTCCTTTTCTTTGCATTAAAGGACGATTTCTATGAAAAAATAAATTACTTATTTTCCTTCAACATTTGGTGGTTGCTAGGCGCAGTCCTATTAGTAATTCTTTATTGGACTTTAAAAGCCCAAGTTATAAAACTATGTGGAAAACAAATACATAAAAACTATACATTCAAACAAGCATTAAAACTAACCTTAGATACCCAATTTTTTAACGCTATAACGCCATTCTCACTAGGCGGACAACCATATCAAGTTTATCGATTAAAAAAACAAGGATTTAGTTTAGAACAAGGAATGAATATAATAATTCAAGACTGCATAGTTTACCAAATTGCTTTAATTTTACTTGGAACAATTGCCATCGTATCCAATTACTTCTTTGGCTTTTTCCCAGATAACCACCTGCTAAAAAAACTAGTAGTACTAGGATATCTTATAAATTTAGGCGTAATTGTCGTTCTATTTATCGTTGCCTTCAATAAAAAGGGGAATAAAATACTTTTAGATTTTGCCATCAAAGCCGGCGCAAAACTAAAAATAATCAAAAATAAAGAAAAATTTTTAGAAAAAAGTAACAAAATCATAATCGACTTTCATCAAAGCGCAACCAAGCTAATGAAAAGTAAAACCCATTTTATAGTAATAATCTTATTAAACTTTATCGCCCTCACACTTCTATACTTAGTACCTTATGCCCTAATAATGGGACTTGGATTAGAAATAAATCCATTTATCGCGATAGTCGCCACAGCCTATGTAATGATTATGGGATCATTCGTCCCACTTCCAGGAGGAAGCGGTGGACTAGAATTCGGTTTTGTTAGATTTTTCGGAGTTTATATCACCGGAGCCAAACTATCAAGTATAATGATAGCTTGGAGATTTATAACCTATTATTTAGGACTAATCATCGGTGCAATTTCCCTTGGGAAAAAGGAGGATTAAAATGCGAATAGGAATTTTTACAGAAACATATACACCATACATCAGCGGACTAGTTACCAGTGAAGTAATGTTAAAAAACGCCCTAGAAGAAAAAGGACATGAAGTTTACGTCGTAACTGCCAACTTACAAACATTCCATTATGAATATGATGAAAAAGAAAAAGTCTTAAGAATCCCAGGTATTCCAACCGGAATTTATGATTCAAGACTTACAAGTATTTATCCTATTCAAGCCGTAAATAAAATCAAAAGTTGGGATTTAGATATTATACATTCACAAACAGAATTCGCCATAGGAACGTTTGCTAGAATATTTGCAAAACAATATAATATACCAATCGTTCATACCTATCACACAATGTATGAAGACTATGTACATTATATAACCAAAGGACACTTTAAAAAATCAAGTAAAAAATTAGTCGAATATCTAACAAAGTTTTATTGCGATAAAACCATAACTGAACTTATCGTTCCGACAAAAAAAGCCTACGATTTATTTAAAGAAAAATATAATGTTGAAAGAAATATCCATATAGTTCCAACCGGAATCGAAGTTGAAAGATTCTATAGTGAAAACATGAGTCAAAAAAGAACCAACGCAATATTAAAACAATATAAACTAAATAAAAAAGATTTTATTGGTATCTTTGTCGGTAGAATAGCCGAAGAAAAAAACATCCCCTTTATAATAAATGTAGCCGAAAAAATAATTAAAGACCATCCAAACTTTAAATTATTAATAATAGGCGACGGACCAGATAAAGAAGCCTACGAAAAATTAGTAAAAGAAAAACACTGTGAAAAAAACATAATTTTCACCGGAAAAGTTCCTTGGGATGATATTCCAATCTACTATCACCTAGGAAACATTTTTCTTTCAGCCTCAACTACAGAAACGCAAGGTCTAACAATTATAGAAGCTATGGCCGCATCATTACCTACACTATGTATCGATGATGAAAGCTTTAGAAATACCGTAGTAGACGGTTTAAACGGTTATCTGTTTAAAGACGAAGAAGAATGTCAAAAACAAATAGAAAAAATAATGAAAAATAAAAAACTAGAACAATCATTAAAAAGGGGTGCAAGAACAAGTGCTGAAAAACATTCATCAAAATATTTTGCAGCGCACGTTCTAGACGTCTACAAAAAAGCCATAGAAACTCAAAATAACAGCTTTAAAAGTAAATTTATAAATTTAGTATCAAAGGTGAATCCATGGAAAAAATAATCGCATTAAATCATAAAATGAATATGGAATATGAAGAAGTTCAAAACTATTTAAAAAACATACAAGAATTAGAAATAAACCCAATCATATTTCCAACCGCAATCTATGCCAAAAAATTTGTAGATAGTGGAATAAAAACAGGACTTCAAAATATATATTCACAAAATAGTGGACCATATACAGGAGAAATTTCCCCATCACAAGCCAAAAGCATAGGGATAGACTACGTCCTAATTGGACACTTTGAAAGAAGAAAAATTTTTAAAGAAACAAATAAAGATATAAATGAAAAAATAAAAGCTGCTGTAAACAATAATTTAAAAGTAATACTTTGCGTAGGTGAAGGCAAAAATGAAAATCAGGAAGAAATAATAAAAACACAAATAATAGAAGGCTTAAAAGACATTAAAGAAGAAATCATAATAGCCTATGAACCAACATGGGCTATCGGTAGTAATGAAATGCCAAACAAAAAAGAACTAGAAAATATCATAAAATATATCAAATCATTCTTCGATTATGATATAATGGTATTGTATGGAGGAAGCGTAGGCGCCGATACCATCAAAACCATAAAAGAAGTAAATGCAGTATCCGGCTATCTAATTGGTGGTAATTCAACCAACATTAGTGAGCTAAAGAAAATTAAAGAAGTTATCTCATAAAACTTCTTTATTTTTTTGTCAAAGTTTTCGACAAAATTAGCTATTTTTTACTCTAGCTAACAATGTCAATATTATGTATAATTTAATATAGTAAGGGAGAGAATAAAAATGGAAAAAATAAATATACTAATGATTGATGACAATATAAACCTAATAAATATGGTAAAAGAATATTTTAAAGATAGTAGTGATATAAACATTTGCTTAGAAGCCTATAATGGAAAACAAGGAATAGAAACCCTTGAAAATCACCAAGATAAAATAGATTTAATAATATTAGATCTAATAATGCCAAAAGCTGATGGAATATACTTCTTAAACGAAATGAAACAAAGAGGAATAAATAAAAAAATAATCGTCGCAACTAGTTATAACGCCGCCGAAGTAATTAGAGAAGTATCAGAATATGGTGTTAATTACTATATATTAAAACCATTCGATTTAGATAACTTAAAATCACGAATTTATGATGTCGCAAATAAAAAAGAAACCAATAAAAACATAGATTTCTTTAATAGTAACTTGCAAGTATCCATCACCAAAATGCTACACGAATTAGGTATACCATCACATATTAAAGGCTATCAATATATCAGAGAAGCCGTAGGAATTATCTTTGAAAAACCAGAAGTAATCGGTGGAATAACTAAAGAACTATATCCAGAATTAGCCAGTAAATATAATACAACAGTTTCAAGAGTAGAAAGAGCCATTAGACATGCCATCGAAGTAAGTTGGAATAGAGGCAATCTAGATTTCATGGAAGAAATATTTGGCTATAGTGTTGATATCGATAAAGCCAAACCAACAAACTCAGAATTTATGGTAACCATAGCCGACAAATTAAGATTAGATTTCCACAAAGTAGGATAATCTAATTTTTTTTTAAACAAAAATATGCTATAATTAAAAATAGGTGAAGAATATGAAAAATAAAGGATTTACATTAATCGAATTAATTGGAACAGTAGTTATACTAGCTATTATTGCTCTAGTTGTTTTACCCGCAACCCTAAATGTAATGAAAAGTAGCCAAGAAGAAGTAGATAAATCAGTTATTCAAATAGTCGAAAGAGCAGCCGATGAATACGTCCATAATAATTTAAATGACTATCCAAAACAGCTAGAAACACAAACCGAAAAAAAAGATAATGGAACAATATCAGTCCAAGAACTTGTAAATAAAGGATATATAGAACAAAGTGTGTATGATAAACACGAAAATATTCATGATTCATGTATAAAAATAACCAGTAATTCACAAAAATATTTTTATGAATTTAAAAAGGAGTGCGTTGATGAAAAATAAAGGATTTACCATGATTGAACTACTTGCCGTAATTGTTATATTAGCTATAATTGCCATAATAGCCACCCCAGTAGTTATCAAAACAATAAACAATGCTAGAGAAAAAGCATTTCTAGATGACGCTATAACCCTTAGAAAAGCTGCAGATAACTATTATGCTGAAAGTAATCTTAGCCAAAATCAAATGATCCCACTACTAGTAACTTATAATAATAGAAATGTTACATATTGTAACAATAAACCAAAACTATCATATAGTGGAAAAAATCCATATAGTGGAAATATTTATATAAATATAGACGGTACAATAGAAATGAAAATATATGACAATAAAACAGGAAAATGCGCCGTAAAAGCAAAAGAAGATAAAGAACCACACCTAGAAAAATTAAGTGAATCAGAATGTAAGTTAAGCGCAAAA
>CANRSQ010000047.1 GCA_947642475.1 uncultured Mycoplasmatota bacterium | reverse complement strand
TGTGGTTAGGATGAGTAAGGACAAATTTGTATTGCATGAATGGGAGAAGGAAAAATTAGAAGCATTAGTTGAACATGAGAGAATTAGTAATGCCCAAGAAGAAGGCAAGATTGAAGGAATTGAACAAGGATCAAGACAAAAGGAGCTTGAAATAGCTAAGAATATGCTTGCAAAAAACACTGATATTGAATATATATCAGAAGTTACTGGTTTAACCAAAGAAGAAATAGAAGAACTAAGATAGTTTTATCTATTTTTTTCTTTATATATTAACGTTTTTTGACATTTTTGTTTGCTTTGATATTTATTTTTTGATACAATTAAATACGGTGATAACATGGTAAAGTATGATGAAAGCTCAATTAAAATACTAGAAGGACTTGAGGCAGTTAGGAAAAGACCTGGTATGTATATTGGTTCAACTGACAAAAGAGGTCTTCATCATTTAGTATGGGAAATTGTTGATAACAGTATTGATGAGGTTATTAATGGTTACGGAAATAAGATAAAGGTTACTATTCATGCGGATAATAGTATTACGGTAGAAGATTCTGGTAGAGGTGTTCCTACTGGAATGCATGCGAGTGGGAAATCAACTCCTGAGGTTATTTATACTGTTTTACATGCTGGAGGTAAATTTGAAACTTCTGGTTATAAAGTATCTGGCGGTCTTCATGGTGTTGGTGGATCGGTTGTTAATGCGTTATCTAAATGGATGGAAGTTACTATTAAAAGAGATGGCGCTGAACAATATATTAGATTTGAGAATGGTGGACATACGGTAGTGCCTTTAAAGAAAATTGGAACAACTAATAGAACAGGTACTAAAGTTCATTTTATGCCTGATGATGAAATTTTTTCAACTACGCAGTTTTCTTTTACAACTATTTGTGAAAGAATGCAGGAAAGTGCTTTCTTACTTAAAGATTTAACAATTGAAGTTGTTGATGAAGCTGATGAAAAACAAGAAATTTATCATTATGAAAAAGGTTTAAATTCTTTTGCAAGCTATTTAAATGAAGATAAAAAAGTACTACACAATGTAGTAGATTTTGACGGAATGAAGGAAGGTATTAATGTTGAGGTTGCTTTCCAATATACAGAAACTTATTCGGACAATATTATTTCATTTGTTAATAATGTTAAAACTGGTGATGGTGGTACGCACGAAGTTGGTTTAAAAACGGCTTTTACAAGGGTATTTAATGATTATGCTCGTAATAATGGATTTTTAAAACCTAAGGATAAAAATTTAGAAGGGCCTGATACTCGTGAAGGATTAACAGCTATTGTTTCGTTACAAATACCTGAAAAGTTATTACAATTTGAAGGCCAAACTAAGGGTAAGCTTGGAACGCCTATCGCACGTACTGTTGTTGATAGTATTGTTTCTGAAAAGTTACAATTTTTCTTAGAAGAAAATAAGGAAAGTGCGACTAAAATTTTAGAAAAAATGGTTAAGTCTAAACAAGTTAGGGAAGCGGCTAGAAAAGCTCGTGATGAAGCGCGTAATGGAAAAGGTAAAGGGAAAAAGGAAAGATCACTTAGTGATAAACTTACTCCTGCGCAAAGCAAGAATCCTAAAGTTAATGAATTATTCTTAGTCGAAGGAGATTCGGCTGGTGGTTCTGCGAAACAAGGGCGTAATAGAAAATTCCAAGCTATACTTCCTTTACGTGGTAAGGTTTTAAATACTGAAAAGGCTAAACTTGAAGATATTTTAAAAAATGAAGAAATTAATACGATGATTCATACTATTGGTGCCGGTATTGGTAGTGATTTTGATGTTAATGATTCTAATTATGATAAAGTTATTATCATGACCGATGCCGATGACGATGGGGCACATATTCAGATTTTATTATTAACTTTCTTCTATCGCTATATGAAACCATTAATTGAACATGGACATTTATATATTGCGATGCCTCCTTTATATGCTTTAAAAAACGGAAATAAGATTCATGGTTATGCTTGGACTGATAAAGAGGCTGATGAGATTAGAAGTCAAGCTAAAGTAAAACTTGAAAAACAAAGATATAAAGGTTTAGGTGAAATGAACGCTGAACAATTATGGGAAACTACAATGAATCCTGATACAAGAAATTTAATTAAAGTTAATTTAAATGATGCTTCTTTAGCTGAGAAGAGAGTAAGCGTTTTAATGGGAGATAAGGTTGAGCCTCGTAAGGCTTGGATTGAAGAAAATGTTGAATTTACACTTGAAGATAACTTTGAAATGTAGGGTGATAAGATGAGTGAAATTATTAGAAAAATACATGATTATGCTTTAGAAGATATTATGGGTGATAGTTTCGCGCAGTATGCGAAAACTATTATTCAAGATAGAGCTTTACCAGATGTTAGGGATGGGTTAAAGCCGGTTCAAAGAAGAATTTTATATGCAATGTATAAAGATGGAAACACTTATGATAAAGCTACTAAAAAATCGGCTAAAGCAGTCGGAAACATTATGGGTTTTTATCACCCTCATGGTGATTCTTCTATTTATGATGCTTTAGTTAGAATGAGTCAGTGGTGGAAAAACAATGAATGTTTTGTGGAAATGCAAGGTAATAATGGTTCAATGGATGGCGATGGGGCTGCGGCTATGCGTTATACCGAAGCAAGACTTACGAAGATTGCTGGAGAATTATTAAAAGACATTAATAAAGATACAGTTTTAATGAGTTTAAACTATGATGATACTTTACTTGAACCTACTGTACTTCCTGCAAAATTTCCTAATTTACTTGTTAATGGTTCAACTGGTATTTCAGCTGGTTATGCGACTAATATCCCACCTCATAATTTAGGTGAGGTTATTGATGCAACTATTAAAAGAATTGAAAGTCCTAATTGCCGTTTAGATACAATTTTAGAAATTATTAAAGGCCCTGATTTTCCGACTGGTGGTGTGGCTGAAGGTGTTAATGGAATACGTGAGGCTTTTACTACTGGCCGTGGTAAAGTTAATGTTAAGTGTAAATATACTATAGAGGGTCCTAAAAATAAAAGGCAAATTATTATTACGGAAATACCTTATGAAGTTAATAAAATGGCGATGGTTAAGAAAATTGATGATATTCGTATTGATAAGAAAATTGAAGGTATTAGTGAAGTTAGGGATGAAACTGACAGAGAAGGTATTCGTATTGCGATTGATTTAAAGAAAGATGCAAATGAAGAGTTAGTTATTAATTATTTACTTAAAAATACTGATATGATGGTTTCTTATAATTACAATATGGTAGCTATTGTTAATCGCAGGCCTATGACTTTAGGTATTATGGAAATCTTAGATGCTTATATTGAACATCAAAGAGATGTTATTACTAGAAGAACTAAGTTTGATTTAAAAACTGCTGAAGCTAGAATGCATATTGTCGAAGGTTTGATCCGTGCTTTATCTATTTTAGATGATGTTATTAGGGTTATTAGAGCTTCTAAAAATAAAGCTGATGCGATAGATAATTTAGTAAAAGAATTTGATTTTACTAAAGAACAAGCAACGGCTATTGTTACTTTACAACTTTATAGATTAACTAATACGGATGTAACTGAGCTTGAGGAAGAGCTTAAGAAATTAGCGAATGAGATTTCTATTTATAAGCAAATTTTAGGTAATGAAGAGGCTTTAAAACATGTTATGAAAACTGAACTTAAGTTAATTAAGAAAGAGTATGCAACTCCTAGAAAAACTGAAATTAAGGATGAAGTAACTGAAATTAAGATTGATGAGGCTTCTTTAATTCCAAAAGAAGATTGTATGGTTGTAGTTACTAATGAAGGTTATGTGAAACGTGTTTCTATGAGAAGTTATTCGGCTAGTGATGAAGAAACTGGACTTAAGGAAAAGGATTTTGTAACTGGTTTATATGAAGGTAATACAATGGATACTTTATTACTATTTACTAGTAAGGGTAATTTCTTATATGTTCCTGTTTATACTATTCCTGATTTGAAATGGAAAGATTTGGGTAAACATATTAGTAATATTATTAGTATTAGTTCTGATGAAAATATTGTTTCATCTTATATTACTAGTGATTTTAACGATAAGATTAATTTTGTAAGCTTTACTAAGAATGGTATGGTGAAACAAACTAATTTAGCTGATTTGAAAGTTTTACGTTATTCTAAACCAATTACTTTAATGAAGCTTAAGGATGATGATGCTGTTGTAAGTACGGAAATTAGTAAAAAAGAAATATTTATTACAACTAAAAATGGTTATGGTTTAAGATATGAGACTTCTGAGATTCCTTTAACTGGTTTAAGGGGAAGTGGTGTTAAGGCTATTAACTTGAAAGATGATGTTGTTGTTAGTGGCCACAGTTTTAATGATGCTCATTATTTAGCTATTATTACGGATAAAAATACAGCTAAGAGAATTAAATTAGAGGAATTTGAAATTACTTCTAGAGCTAGAAAAGGTGTGTTAGTTGTTAGAGATGTTAAAACTAATCCATATCACATTACTAATTCATTTATTATTAAAAACAAGGTGGATTTAGGAATCGTAACAGATGAAGTTAAATATATGAAAATTACTGAGCTTCCAATTGGTGATCGTTATCAAACTGGAAGTACTATAGCTAAAGAAAATATTGAAAATTCATTTATTAAGGCTTCTTTAATGGAAACTGAAGAACCAGAAATTGATGTTTCTTTGGATAAAGTTGATGAACAAATGATGACTATTGATGATTTTCTTGGTGATATTAAGATAGACTAGTGTTTACTAGCCTATTTTATTTGACTTTATGTTATTATGAAGTTATAATTTGTTTAAGGGGCCTATACGGAGGGTTTTGAATGAATATATATACTTGTGATAATTTATTAACTTTAGCTACTGAAGGCGATAAACTTTTGGTGCTTAGAAGTTTTATAAGTGAATTTGAAAAAAAACGTGATGATTTTTCGTGTGCGGATATTGACTGTATATTTGAAAGGTTTGGTAAGTCCTTATTTGGATCTAATATCGATAGTTCTAAGGTTGGGTTTGTAGCTAGCGATATATATCAAGATTTATTAAGAAATTTAAAATTGATTGGTAGTGAAAATAGGTTTGGCTTTAGTGTAACTAAAGATTTTACATTTAATTTTGATGATGTTAAAGCTTTTATTAATGATATTGGTGATGATAAGGATAAATTGGCGGAATTGAAAAATGATTTAGAACTACTTGCAAGTTATGGCGTAAGGATAGTTTCTTATGATGATGATTTAATGTCACGTGTTATTTCTAAAGGAAATAATATGGAAGTTGTATCAGATGGTGAACCTATACTTTGTACAGATAAATTAATACAGTATGAGGATGCTAATTATTTATTATCTTTGAGGTATAAAAAGGAACCTTATCAGAAGTTATTGGTAAAAACTTTAGATTTTGATAAAACTGTGTTGAAAGAACAGAGTGAATATTTTAAAAGAAGTTATTAAGCTTCTTTTTTATCTAGGGAAAATATTACCTTGTTTTTTTTTTTTTTTTTTTGATAAGATGTATATGGTAGAAAAGAGTAGAGGAATGAATGTTGCTAAATGCATAAAAATATCTTATAATAAAAGTATAAGAAAATAAAAAACTATTAATACTAGAAATAGGTGAGAATAAGTGAGGCAAAAAAGAAAAAACAAAATAATAATATTTTCATTACTGGGATTATTGTGTTTGATGGTGGCAGGATATGCCGCTTTTCAGACCAATTTAAAAATAAAAGGAACATCAGGTATTTCCAGCAATTGGAATGTGTTAATAACAAATGTAACAGAAAGTAATAAAGAAGGCGAAGCGGAAACAGTAGGTACTCCTTCATGGACAAACTTAACCGCATATATGGAAGCAAGCTTATATCAAAAAGGAGACTTTGTAGAATATGATGTTACGGTAGAAAATAGAGGAACATTAGATGCTAAATTAGAAAGTATTACCGATAATATAAAATCAACAAATGAAGCTGTAAAAATAACTTTTTCTGGATATATTAAAGGAGAAAAACTAGAAAAGGGTCAATCACAAATAATAAAAGTAAAAATAGAATATAATCCAGATTTTACAGGGACACCAGAAGAAGGAAGCGGAGAAGTAAGTGTAGACTTAAACTATACTCAAAATGATGGTTATGCAAAAGATGAAGGTGGAGATATAATTTCACCAGATAGATATTTAGTAACTTATGACTGCATGACTAATGGTGGAAAAGATTGTTCATCATTTAATGAATATCTAAAAGAAGGAGAAACAGTAAACTTATTATATCAGGGAACTAATAACAGTCATAAATTTATTGGATGGAATACGGATAAGGATGCTGAAGAAGTATTAACCGAATTGCAAATGGAGGCAGAAGATGTAACTTTATATGCGATATATGAAAAAGATCCAATAATAAGAAGTTGGGCAAGTACAGATACGACAGACTTTCATAGTGAAGCGTATAAACAAAGTATAATAAGCGTAGAATTTTTAGATAATAAAAATATATCAGAAAATGCCGTAGAAAGTTGGGATGTGTCAGCGGCCAAAGATAAAAGTGTAATGGCGTGGGTAATTCCAGATACTATAGATAATACAAAACACCATTTATATATAGGTGGAGATGGCGGAGTAATTGCCAATGAAGACAGCAGTTATTTATTTTTTAATTTTACTAGTATAACATCAATAGAGTTTAACAGCAATTTTGATACAAGTAATGTTACTGATATGAGTGGTATGTTTCAAGGGACAAATAATTTATTAACATTGAATTTAAATCATTTTAATACCAGTAAAGTTACAAATATGAGTGCAATGTTCTCAATGTGGAATAATGTTGATCAAGGAAACTCTAGCGGGAAGATGACAGAATTAGATGTAAGTAATTTTGATACGAGCAATGTAATAAACATGAGATCAATATTTGCCCATAATACCTCATTGACATCTATCAAGGGTTTAGAAAACTTTAACACAAATAAACTTGTGGATATGCAAGGAATCTTTTATAGATGCTTTAAAATAAATAAATTAAATCTATGTTCATTTAATACAAAAAATGCAACAAATATGACAGCGTTGTTTGCTCAAACTTCAAGTTTAGAAAAAGTATATGTAGGTCCTAACTGGGTTACAGCCAATGCAACTACAACAAACATGTGGACTGGTAGTAAAATATCGGCAGTAACTCAGTCTAATAATTGTATGATAGATGCTGAAAATCCAGCTACATTATCATTTACAACAAGTAAAACAACAAAAAGTATAACGGTAGTAGCAACCGCAACATCAGAAAGTGGAATAGCAAAATATGAATATTCAAAAGATGGTGGAAGTACATGGGTTACCGGAAGTGGTAATACATATACCTTTAGTGGATTAAAAAATAATACATCATATAATATAAAAGTAAGAGTAACCAGTAAAATAGGAAAACAAACAACAAGTGAGTCATCAGCAGTCACTACTAATAATATAGCAACACCAACATTTAGTGATAATACGGCGCAAACTCAAGTAACTATTAACTTTCCATCTGGATGTGGAAGTACATATACATGCACATATAAGTACAACGATGCAGCAGAAGTAACTACCACAAATTCATCTACAACAATTACAAAAAATGCATCAGGAAATATAGTAGCCAAAGTAACAGATGGGACAAATACAGTAAGTAGTAGTTACATAGTTTTATATAATAATATTTATATATCAAGTAGTGGTAACGATAGTACTGGATATGGAACAAC
>CANRSQ010000046.1 GCA_947642475.1 uncultured Mycoplasmatota bacterium | reverse complement strand
TTCAAGCCCCCCTCTTTTTTATCAAAATTGTCTACTTTTACTTGACCAATGCAATAAATATTTTTGTATAACGATGTAAATAAGGCTTATTTACAACACCACATTTTATATGATAATATAAAGAAAAGATAAGGAGTAAAAGCATGAAAAAGATAACCATAGACATTACGGATAAAAAAATAGAATTTTACTTTAGTAGCTCAAAAACAGAAGAAACAACTATTGACTCACAAACAGTAGAAACTCTAGACAAAGTCACCTGTTCATACAAATATATTCTAAAAAATATAGGCCAAATAAAAAGCCTTATAAAAAATGCAAGCGAAAGACATAATCCAACCACAATAATTACTGAAACCTATTCCCTAACTGGATTAATAATCAAACTAACCGAAAATATAGATACAATAGATACAATCATCTTCAAAGAAAAAGATAATCTTCCAGAAAAAGTTGCTGAACTTATCTTAAATGAAGAACTAAAAATCAAAAATATAGAATGTTACAATATAGATAAACAAATACTAAATAATTTAAAAAACAAAGACATCAAAGTCACCCTCAAAAACGAAATAACTTTCGCCAACACATTCATGAAAGATAATAACTTCAATACTCACGCCGATCTTTATGGAAAAACGCACATAACCTTTAATAAAGTTCCAAATAAATACGACCTAGATGATTTCCAAAACTTTCTAAAACTAAATAAAAGTTTAAATACAATAAACGTAAAAAAATATGATGATATTGCCCTAGCTAATATTTTGGGAATCTTACTCAATAACAAAAGAAAAAATATTACAATAAATATTTATGAAAATAATAACGATATTGCAAGCAAATTAAAAACACTAAAAAAAATGAAAAAAAGATATAAAAAATATTTTAAATTTAAAATCATATATTCAGAAAGCTATAAAAAGAAAAAGAAACCAAAACAAATAGCAAAAAATATTATAACAATAATATTAATATTAATAATATTATCAGTAATCGGTTATTTCCTAAATGCTTTTATTTCAAAAAAACAAAGTCAAAACCTTAGCCATAAAATAAATGAATATAAAGAAGAAGTCTTAAAAGAAGAAAAAGAAACAGACAAAGCAAAACAAATAGAATCCATTTATGATAAAGACTTCACCAAAGTAATTTCAGAATTAAAAAACATGAATGAAGAAACCGTTGGATGGCTAACCCTAAATAATACAAACATAGATTATCCGGTAGTAAAACATACAGATAATGATTTCTACCTAAACCACGACTTTGAAAAAAAATATAACATCTATGGCTGGGTATTTATGGACTATCGCAACAATCCACAAAATTTAGATCAAAACACAATTATATACGGCCATGATAGTGGCAATGTCACATTTGGAACACTTTATAAAGTCCTAAATAAAAGTTGGTATACTAATAAAAGCAATCAAATTATCACATTTAATACCGCAAGCGAAAATATTAAATGGCAAATATTTTCAATTTATAAAATTAAAGAAACAAATGATTATCTAACTACTGAATTTGAAGATACAAAAGATTATAACAAATTCCTAAACCTATTAAAAAACAGAAGTATACATAACTTTAATACCAAAATTAATACAAGTGATAAAATATTAACCCTTTCAACTTGCTATGGCGATACTGAAAGATTAGTAGTACATGCAAAAAAAATAAACTAATTTTCTTTTGAAAATTAGTTTTTTAATTAAAAATTATCAACACCCTAGAATCTTTTAAGTATTCTTAAAAGTTCCTCTTTTAATTTTGATTTAGATATAGTATCTGCAAAGCCATCCTTTAAATAATGTAATTTTATAAATTCTTTATTATCATTTATCATAACTACTACTGGAATATTAAAATTTTCATCTTTCTTTAATTCTTGTAAGATAGATAAAGCACTTTCATTACTCATTTCATCATCTAAAATAATCAAGTCATATTTATTTTTATTAGATATTTTAAAGACTATATCTTTACCAAACAATGATCTATGTACAGTTGCATTATTCTTTTCAAGAAAGCAAGCTATCTCTGATAATTCTTTAGCATCATCATCAATAACCATAATTTTCTTATTCTTATATAATATTTCTTCATACATTTCTAATTTCTTCTGAAGTTCTTCATCTTCTGTTTCCACTATTTTTTGATCTATAGTTATACTTACCGTAGTCCCCATTTTTTCATCACTTTTAATCATAAAATAGCCACCCAATTTTTCGACAACAGCTTTTACCTCTTTTAAATTCAAAGTAATTTGTTCATCATCAATTTTATCCAAAGACTCTTCCAAACTTAAAATATCATTTACCCTATCAATGCTTATACCTTTGCCACTATCAGTTATATCGATTATAAATCTACATATCCCATATTTAATAATTGTATTTATCTCAAATTCAATAAAACCATTTTCAGTATGATAGATACTATTATCAAGAACTGATGTCAAAACTTGTTTTAACTTTATCGAATCACCATAAACATAATTTGGAATATCTGGACTTACTTTATATCGAAGCGTTATATCATTACTCAAACCATTTTGAGCTCTAGATTTAATTCCATCAAATAAATTACGCGGATTATATTTCGCAGTATATAATTTTAAACTTTTAGTAGTCATTTTAGTAACATCTAAAACATCATCAATTACATATTCCAATTCTTTTCCCAAATTATTGATTTCTATTAAATTTTTATCATTATTTGTTTTATCAATTATTTTTCTAACTGGGCTTTTAATACTCTGACTTATTTTAAATAAGAAATTCGATGTATTTTCATTGTTTTTTTCAATAATTTTTTTGTTCTTATATAACTCTTCTAACATTTTTATATCTGGATTTTCCACCGTATGAAACATAAGTACAGCAATAAAAGTTTCTAATGTTGACATTAATAAAAGACTCGGAATAAATAATTGAGTTAGAGTAACAACAATCCCAACCCCCATAAAAGCAAACAAAGGAATATATTTTTGTTTTTTAATTTGTCTGATATTTTTTATCATTAAACCAATACAGAAAACAATAAAAATTCCAGATACCATATATACAAAATCTACACTAAGACCATAAGTATATAAAACCAAAGTCCCCTCCATATGCGCATGAAGTGGAAGAAGAAGCGTTAATAACGCTAAAAAAGCATATAAAATATAAAAAGGTTTAAAATTTATTTGTTTATTATCTTTTGAAATATAATAAATATACACATAAAACACAAATATCCAAGATATATAGTATAACATTATCAACTTTAAAATTATATCATGAATAATATTTCCACTATTGGCCGTAAGTTCTAGTACAGTACTTGATATTTCTAAACCAACACCTACTAATGTAACAATTAACAAAACAGAATATATTTTGTTCTCTGTATTTTTTAATCTTTCCTTTGAAAAATACATTACAACAATTAAAATAATATAGAAAAAACTACATATCGCAAAACAAAAATTTGCATTCATTATACCACCCCTATCATCCTATTTATTATTCATTATTTTACGATATACCCAAGATTTATCACTTTCTATTTCTTCTATTTCCTGTTCAGCTTGCTCTAATTTTCGATAATCTATCTTACGTAATTTTGTCAAAGGTAGTTCCTTTATAAGTACATATTTTTGAGGTAAATTTCTTTTTATTATATTTAAATTACAAATTAATTTTATATCTTCTAAAGCTTGACTACTATTTTCGTCATCCTTTAATACAATGTATGCAGCTGGAACACTACCTGCACCATGAACTCTATCAGGAGAATTAACTACACAACATTCATCCACAAAAGCACTTTGATTTATAACATCCTCTATCTCAAATGGTGATATATCAAAACCATCATATCTAATAATAAGCCTTTTCATACGACCAGAAATCTTTACACTCCCGTTTTCATAAACAGTCCCAATATCACCTGTATGAAGCCATCTTTCTCCATCAGAATGAATCTTTACAGTTCCTTTAGTAGCCTCTTCATTACCTAAATACCCATTCATCAAAGTTCCACCACAAAGGCATACCTCTCCTTCCTGACCATATTGTAATTCCATATCACTTTCATTATCATATATACAAACATTAGTCATCGGTAAAGGTATCCCAACAGTACCATATTTATCAAATTGTGGAAGATTTGTACATGCAGCAGAGCCAAATTCAGTCATTCCATAACCCTCAAATATTCCCTTTTTATAACCTAAATTAAATAAAATTTTATTTATTTCTTTTTTCTTTTCTATTTCAAATCCAACGCCACCACTGGCAAAAGTTTTTACAAAACTATAATTATAATACTTAGCTTTTTTATCTACTCTAAAATTTTCATAATCAGCAGGGCATCCTAAAACATGTTGAGCCTTTGAATTAAAAACTCTTTCCGCATAATGTTCTGGTTGATAATCTGGAAACATAACAATACACATACCTAAAGATAAAGGTAAATTCAAACCCAAATTAACACAATATGAAATAAATGGTGGTTCCTCATTAAAAAACCTATCACCTGCGGCAAATTCTAAACCACAATTTTTATACTCTTGAGCTAAAGACGTAAAAACCTCATTAGTTAATAAAGCACCTTTGGATTTTCCGGTAGTTCCACTTGTATACAATACTGCAGCTGGTCTATTTTCTTCATAAGGTTCTGTAATGTCTTCAAATAATTCTTTTCCGCTTTGTTCAAACTCATCCCACAAAATATAATTAGATTTCATTACCAATTTTGGTCTTTTGAGTTTACTAAGTATCCTTTTAATAAAAGGTAAAGAATCAAATGGTGAGGTTATTACAACATCTCTAACTTTAGTTTCATCAATAACTTCGCTCAAATTATCTAAAAACAAATCCGTTGCTACTACAAACGTTGAATTAGCATCATTTATTCTGCTCTTAAGATCATCACCCTTTAAAGTTAAATCTACCATATTAGCAATAGCTCCTATTTTGTTTAAAGCATATATAGCTATTACATTTTCTGGTGTATTAGCAGTTAATAAAGATACTATATCACCCTTTTTAACGCCTTTACGCCTAAACGCATTAGCAGTAACATCAATTCTAAACTTTAATTCCCCATAAGTTATTTTTCTACCTAAATAATCTATCGCATATTTATCATCATAATTTTTAACGACATCACAAAAATTTTCATATATAGTTTTCTTTATAATCGTTAAGTTAGACGCCTCATCAGAATAATATTGCATCCATGGTTTATCAATATGTGGATAACCTGTTAATTCTAAACTTTTTTCTTTATCCAATTTTACTGGATAAGATAAACACTCGCTTAATTTTTCTTCATTTAATATGATGTTTTCCATTTAAATTCCCCCTATTTTACATCATAAAACATACTACATGCTTAATTATACCACATTTTCATTATATAAACAAAAAAGAAAAGTCCATGGACCTTTCTTCCTAATAATAAATGCAAGAGCCAAGTAAAATTGCAAGTAAGATATATAATACTAATACGATTAAGTATCCGCAATTATTACCTTGTTGAGCTCCGCCACATGGATTACCGCATTGGTTTCCACATGTATGCTCATTATTGCAAGCCATAATTACCCCCTTCTAGAGACTTATAGGTAAGCCCCAAGTATGATTATTAAAAGAATAAATAATACTAAAACGATTGCAGCTGCGCTTACGCCTGTGTTACACATATAAATCATCCTCCTTTTTGTCTTTTCACATTATTTTATGGAAAACTAGGATTTGTGTGAGTACTATTGCATAAAATATTTTAAAAATGTTGTTTTTTAATGCGAAATTTGTTAAAATTAGGTTGTATGAAAAATAAACATACATCATGAAAGGAAGCAAAAATATATGAAAAAAGTATTATTAACTCTAGGAGTTGGTGTTCTAGTACTTGGATTAGTAGGATGCGGTAAAACTCCAACACTAAAAAATGGTGAAGAAATCATTGCTGAAGTTGATGGAAAAAAATTCACAGTTGAAGATTTATATGAAAAATTAAAAAGCCAAGGTGGCGAAACTACATTAGTTAATATGATTGATACATTCATTCTTAACGAAGAAGTAGAAACTGATGAAGACGCTAAAACATATGCCGATTCACAAATAGAATCATATAAATCATCTTATGAAAGTTATGGGCAAGATTTCAATGATGCCCTAGCACAAGCCGGTTATGAAGACGAAGATGCATTTAAAGAAGCTTTAATTGTTGAATACAAAAAACAAAAAGTTGCTGAAGACTATATAAAAGATCAAATAACTGATACAGAAATTGAAAAATACTATGAAGATAATATCTATGGCGACATTGAAGCAAAACATATTTTAATTGCTCCAGATGTTACAGATGATATGACCGATGAACAAAAAGAAGAAGCAGAGAAAAAAGCTAAAGAAGAAGCTGAAAGCATCATCAAAAAATTAGATAAAGGTGAAAACTTCGAAGATTTAGCCAAAGAATATTCAGACGATAAAGGAACCGCTAAAAATGGTGGAAAACTTACAGTAACCTATGGCGAAGTTGTAGATGAATTCTGGGATGCTACAAACAACTTAAAAAATAAAAAATATACAAAAGAACCAGTTAAATCAGAATATGGTTATCACATTATTTATCGTATAAAAGGTAAAGATAAACCTGAATTAAATGATGTAAAAGAAGAAATCATTGAAAAAATTACTGATGAAAAATTACAAAACGACACAAATATACAAACAGAAGCTTTAGTAGAACTACGTAAAAAATATAATTTAAAAATAAATGATAAAGATATTAAAAAATCATATAATACTAGCGTTAAAGAAGCTTCAGCAAACGAAAACAGTTCAAATTAATGAACTGTTTTTTCATCGATAAATTTGTTAATTTCTTCAAGTTTATACCCCTTACTAAAAAGTTTATTTTTAAGTTTATAAAATAATTCATCACCATCATATTTCATAGAAAGTTTTTTGTAAATTTTTTCCATTTCCTTAATAGAAACATCATTAGAAAGATGAATATTATCCAAAGCTGACTTAATCATTCCCCTATCATAACCAAGATTAATTAAATAAGTCATTAGTTTTTGTTTCAAAATAAATTCAGAATACTTAGTATTACTACTAACTTTTTTATTAATAACCTTATTCAAATGTTCTAATACAATATTTTCATCAATAGAAGAAATAACCTCATTAATAATACTGTTATCAACCTTAAATTCCCCTAAACTTCTAGAAATTTTATAAGGGCCATCTAAAGACAAATTGATTTTATCATTAGTATAAGCCTTCGCAAATCTATAATCATCAATAAGACCAATTCGTTTAAGTGTTTCTATAATTTTATCTCGGTCTGATTCCATAACCATACATTTATCTAAATATTTCTTAATCTCATATTCACTTCTAAGTCTACGACTTATCATTTTAATAGCCTTATTATAACTTTCATAATAAATAGTATCCGTATTAATCTTATTTAAAAGATCACTATCAATATTTTTATCAAATAATAAATTATTTTTCAAAATAACATCGTCGTAAGTATTAATCACTTCACCATTATCTAAAGTAAGTTTATACTTAGAGCCACTTTTCTTAATTTTTTCAATTTTCATTAGCTTCACCATCCACATTATAACAAATGTTCGTTGCCACTTCAAGTAAAAATCTAAAAGTAATTAAAAAGATCAAAGCCTATTGTAACTCTTTGATCTCTTCTTTTGTTAAACCTGTAATCTCAGATATTATCTCAATATCCATTTTTTTAGCAAGCATGTTCTTAGCTATTTCTAACTTATTTTGTTCAACACCTGATTCATAGCCTTCTTCCCTAGCGTTAAGCAT
>CANRSQ010000045.1 GCA_947642475.1 uncultured Mycoplasmatota bacterium | reverse complement strand
TAATTGTTGCTTTATTAATAAGTGTATTTGGGGTATTTTCATTATTTAAAATGGGACTTAATTTAGGTATTGATTTTAAAGGTGGTACTGTTATTAATTTACAAACTGATAAAAATATAACAGAAGTTATGGCTGAAAGAGATATTGATAAATTAGGTTATGATATGTATGATTTTGAAAAAGAAACTGATGATACTTATTCAATTAAGATAGATAATTCTTTATCTCAAAAACAAGCAATGAGTACTGAAAAGTATTTTGCTGATAAATATGATGCAGCTACTGATGTTGGAGTTATTTCTAATGTTGTTAAGGCTGAACTTATTAAGAATGCTATATTATCTTTAATTATTGCAGCTATTGCGATTATTGCTTATATTTCATTTAGATTTAAATTTAGTTATGGTGTTAGTTGCATTTTATCTTTACTTTTAAATGTTTTAGTTACTGTTTCATTATTCAGTATTCTTAGATTAGAAGTTTCTACTATCTTTATTGCGGCTATTTTGTCAATTATTGGTTATTCAGTAAATGATATTATTATTACTTTTGATCGTATTAGAGAAAATATGAACAAAAAGAAAAAGATTACTAATCCAGACGAACTTGATAATATTGTAAATGAAAGTTTAAGAGAAATTTTAAATCGTAGTATTGTTACAACTATTACGACTTTAATTCCTGTTGTATGCTTAATTTTATTTGGTTCTTCAGATATATTTGAGTTTAATATTGCTTTATTATTTGGATTAGTTATTGGAACTTTATGTTCAATCTTTGTTGCAAGTCAAATTTGGCTTGAAATTACTAAGAGAAATCTTAAAAAAGGTAAAGAAGTTAAAGAAAAGAAAAAAGTTTATGTAGATGAAATTGATGAAATTCAAATTAAAGGCATAAACTCTTAAGAGAGGTGATGAACATGAGTAAATATTCATGTGAGTCTTTTGAAAGATTAGAGGATAGGATTAAAACCTATATAACTGGCGAAGAAGAACTTGAGCTTATTAGAAAAGCTTATGATTATGCTTCTAATAAACATTTTGGTAGTAAGCGTTTAACGGGTGAGGATTATATAACTCATCCGCTTTCTGTGGCTTACATTTTAACTAGTATTAATGCAGATGCAGGAACTTTGGCTGGAGCTATACTTCATGATGTAACGTCTGAGGGTGGTGCTAATCCAGATGAGGTTAAGGAAATTTTTGGTGAAGATATTTTATCTATTGTTTTAGGTATTACTAAAATTAATAAACTTAATTTTTCATCTGACAGTGAATCGGTTATTAATAATCAACGTAAGATTTTAGTTGGTTTATCTGAGGATGTTAGAGTAATTATTATTAAACTTGCTGACAGACTTCATAATATGAAAACTTTATTTGCTTTAGATGAGAAAAAGCAAAAGGAAACAGCTAAGGAAACTTTAGATATTTTAACACCTATCGCGCATAGACTTGGTATGAATAATATTAAATCGGAGCTTGAAGAACTTTCTTTACGTTATTTAAAACCCGATGAATATTATGATATTGTTGAGAAACTTAATGCGACTAAGACTGAGCGTGATATGAGTGTTCAAAAAATGATTGATAGTGTTTCTGAAATTCTTAATAAGCATGAAATTAAGCATGAAATTAAGGGTAGAAGTAAAAGTATTTATAGTATTTATAAGAAACTTGATAAGGGTAAAAGATTTAGTGATATTTTTGATTTACTTGCTTTAAGAGTATTTGTTAATACTGAACATGAATGTTATCAAGCTTTAGGTATTATTCATTCTAAATTTAAACCTAAACCAAATCGTTTTAAGGATTATATTGCAATGCCAAAAACTAATATGTATCAATCTTTACATACGACAGTTTTTGGGGTTGATGGACAGTTATTTGAAATTCAAATTAGAACTTATGAAATGGATAAGGTAGCTGAAAATGGTATTGCTTCACATTGGTCTTATAAGGAAAAGGGAAGTAATAAGGCGGCCATTCAGTCTGATATGGAACAAAAACTTCAATTTTTTAAGTCTATTATGGAACTTAAGAAAAATGAGGAAAATCCTGAAGAGTTTGTAAAATCGGTTAAGGAAGATGTTTTAAAAAATACTATTTATGTATTTACACCTATGGGAGATGTTATCGAGCTTCCTAATGGTGCAACTCCTTTAGATTTTGCTTATAAGGTTCATACTAAAGTTGGAGATACAACTACTGGCGCTATTGTTAATTCGGCGATGGTTCCACTTGATTATGAACTTCAAAACAATGATGTTATTAAGATTATAACTAACAATAATGCTTCGCCTAGTCATGAATGGCTTAATATTGTTAAAACTACGCAGGCTAGAAATAAGATTAAAAATTATTTTAATAAAGCTTCTTTAGATGAGAATATCAAAAAGGGTGAAGAACTTTTAAATAAAGAACTTAAAAGACGTAAAATAACGTTTAATGAGTTTAATGAACAAATTGACAAGGTGTTATCTTCAGTAAAATTAGGATCTTTAAATGAAATTCATTCTAATTTAGGCGCTTCTAAGATTTCGGTTTTGGCGGTTGTTGATGCGGCTTTTAAGGAAGAGGATAAACAAAAACAGTTGTTTGAAAAGGCAGAGAAACTTGGTAATAAAGTTTCTAATAAGGAACATGTTGTTTCAGTAGCAGGAACTGATGATATTAAAGTTAATTTAGCGTCTTGTTGTAATCCAGTTCCAGGTGATAGAATTGTTGGTTATATTACTAAAGGAAATGGCGTTAGTGTTCATAGAATGGTTTGTCCTAATGTGTCTAAGGTTGATGAACGTTTAATTGATACCTCTTGGAATGAAACTAATGAGAAGTTTTTTACAACTATTTTAATTCACGCTTCTTCCCTTGGTGATATTTTAGTACCAGTTATTACTAAGGCAACTTCTGGTGATATCGGAGTTAAAAATATTGTTAATAATAAAACGGTTAATGAACAAAATATTGAAATGGGAGTAGCGGTTAAAAATAAAGAAGAACTTCTTAAATTTATGAATGATATTCGTATGATTTCTGGTGTTACTGAAGTAGAAAGGCTTATCAAATGAGGATTTTAGTTCAAAGAAGCCAGAATTCTAGTGTTTCAGTGGATGGAAAAGTTTGCGGTGAAATTGATAAAGGTCTTGTTTTACTTGTGGGCTTTACTAATGGTGATGGTGAGAAGGAAATTGATTATTTAATTAATAAAGTTTTGAATTTACGCATATTTGAGGATGAAAATAATATAATGAATAAATCTATCTTGGATACTGGCGGAAAAATTTTAAGCATTTCTCAGTTTACTTTATATGCGGATACTAGAAAAGGTAATAGACCTAGTTATATTAATGCTTTAGATAGTATAAATGCTGAAAAGTTATACAAACTATTTAATGAAAAGTTATCTAAATTTATCAGCGTAGAAACTGGTATGTTTGGCGCAGATATGCTTGTTTCTATTAAAAATGATGGACCAGTAACTATACTTTTAGAAAGCAGGGATTAATATGACGAAAAGCCATTTAGACTATAAACTTGTGAATTTGGTTTTAATGGTTTTACTGATTTATTTAATTTATCAAACTAGAAGTTTTTGGCTTGGGGTAGTAAGTATTTTAAAAGATATTTTACTACCTTTTTTTATCGCATTTATTTTGGCTTATGCGATATATCCTTTGGTTTTATTTCTTGTTAAAAGAAAAGTTCCTAAAGGGATTTCTATTTTTGTGGTTTTAATGATATTTATTTTGATTATTGGTTTTATTTTATCTTTGATTATTCCAACTATTACTCAGCAGGTTGGTAGTTTGTTTAATGGGATTATTTCTTTTTTTAGAGAACTTGGAAATGATTATAATATTAGTTTTAGTAGTTTGCAAAAACAACTTTCGATGACGTTTGATGATACTTTGGAAAAAATTGGTACCTATGTTTCGGACGGGGCATCTTATTTTATTGGGGCTAGTATAAGTTTTGTTTCTAGTTTTTTAATTGTTATTGCGGCTTTTATTTATTTTTTAATTGATATGGATAAGATAAGAAACGGGGTAAGAAATTTTGTAATTAAACGTAATAAGAAATTTTATTTTTATTTATCTTTACTGGATAAAGAGCTTAATTTGTATTTGTCCGGATTTTTAAAAATTATAATTATTTCATTTTTTGAATATTTTATTTTATATTCTATTATTGGTCATCCAAATGCTTTAATGCTTGGTGCTTTAGCGTCTTTTGGTAATTTAATTCCTTATTTTGGTGGAATTATCACTAATGTGGTCGCGGCGATTACAGCTTTTGTTATTTCGCCCGATTTATTTATTAAAACGATTATTATTTTTGCTATTTTTTCGGCAGTTGATGGATATTTAATTAATCCTATGGTTTATGGTAAAACTAATAAGATTCATCCTTTAGTTATTATTCTTTCGGTATTTGCAGGTGGGATATTAGGAGGTGTGATAGGTATTGTTTTAGCACTTCCTATTTCAATTGTAATTTTAACAATGGTTAAGTTTTATAAGGAAGATATTAATAAATTTAGTAAGAGAAAGCTTAAAGTTAATTTAAGTAAGTGATTAAAACAGATAGTTTTCTATCTGTTTTGCATTATATAAAAATTAAATTGTGATATAATTTAATTAGGAGGATAGGTGTATGAAGTATTTTGAAAAGATAAAAGGCGATAGAATGTATTTATCTCCAATGTGTGTTAGTGATGCGGGCATTTATACTAAATGGATGAATGATAAAGATGTCACAGAAAATTTAGGTGGAATGGCTAAAATAGTTACTTATAAGGATGAAAAGGACTGGATTATTAAAAATAATAATGGTTATAATTTTGCGATGATTTTAAGAGATGGTGATAGATTACTTGGTAATGTTTCACTTATGGATGTCAATTTAATTAATAGAACTGCTTCTTTAGGTATTTTTATTGGCGAAAAAGAAGATAGAAATAAAGGATATGGTAAAGAGGCTATTAAACTTATTTTGAATTATGGTTTTAATTCTTTAAATTTAAATAATATTATGCTTAAGGTTTATAGTTTTAATGAAAGAGCTATTAATACTTATGAAAAGGTAGGCTTTAAGAAATTTGGGGTTAGAAAAGCTTGTTATTATCGTGATGGAATAGTTTATGATGAAGTTTATATGGAAATTTTAAAAGATGAATTTAACGAAACTAAAGATTTTATTTTTATTCCTTAATTTTTTCTTTTGCTTTTAACTTGACAAAATAAAGGTTTAGTGATAGTATAACCGCCTGTAAGCGGAGAAATAACTTCGCGATAGGGGGAAAGGTTTATGAAAAAAATTAAAAATGCAAAAAAACTACTTATGATTGCTTTCGTAGCTGTTTTAGTTTGTGCGGTTAGTTTCACTACAGTTTTAGCTACTACTGCTCCAAAATCTATTACAGTTAAACGTGCTGAAGTTGTTTCTGATTTAGTAACTAATAAAGATCATGGTTTTACTATTTTTGAAACTACTGATGGCAAAAACATTTATTGTTTAGATAACTTAAAGAAACCTTTAGTATCTGGACAAACTGCTGCTTTATCTGGCAGTGCTGATGATGGTGTTTTATACATCTTAAAAAATGGTTATCCAAATAAAAAGATAACTGGTAATAATGAAATGGATTTCTATATTACTCAAGCTGCTATTTGGTGGTATATGGATGAAACTGGTCAAGGTTCTAATAAATTATCTGATGAATTCAAAAATTCTAAAACTGATATTAATGGATTACTTCCAATTATCAAAAATATAGTAGCAAATGCTAAAAGTTATAAAGATAATCAAGTTAAGCCTAACATGGTTGTAAAAACTAATGGTGATACTCTTACTTTAGCTAAAGATAGTAAATATTATGAATCACCTCTAATGACTGCTGCTTTAACAGGTGCTTCTAGTTATAAAGTAGAAGTTAGTGGTGCACCTAAAGGAACTACTGTTGTTAATGAAAAAGGCGAAGCTAAAACAAGTTTTGCTTCTAACGAACAAGTAAAAGTTAAAGTTCCAGCTGGTAATGTTTCTGAGAAAACTAATATGACTGTTAAATTTACTGCTTCTGGTAAAGTACAAAAAGCAATGATTTATAAAACTAATAATAGTGAATATCAAAGAGTTGCTGGTTTATACGAAGAAGTAGTACCTCTTGAACAAAGTACTAAATTAACAGTAACTCCAAAACCTCATGTATGTGAGATTGATGGTGATACTTATTATGGTATTAATGGTACTAAAGTTGATGCTGAAACTTATGACAAAGAATGTAATGAACATGTATGTGAAATAGTTGGTGACAAATATTATGGTATTAACGGTAATATTGTTGACGCTAAAACTTATGATAAAGAATGTAACAAACATGTATGTGAAATAGTTGATGATCAATATTATGGTGCTAATGGTACTATCGTTGATAAAGCTACATTTGATAGTGAATGTGGAAATGAAGTTATCGTTCCAAATACTAGTTCAAATGTTTCACCTTTAGCTATTGTTATGGGATTATTAATGGTAGTTTCAGGTGCTGGATTAATTGCATACAAAAGTAAAATGAGTTGTTTATAAGAGTAAATAACTCTTTTTTTTATTTTTTTGTTTGCTTTTTTCTTTTTGCATGCTATAATACTATTATAGGATAGGGAGCCTATAGGAGGGAAATGAAATGAGAAACAAAGCTAAATTATTTTCTTTTGCTTTATTAGCAACAATTTTATTTGCGTTTAACTTTGGTGTAGTAAGTGCTGCTCCAAAATCTGTTACTGTTAAACGTGCTGAAGTATTATCTGATTTGATTACTAATCATGATCACGGTTTTACTGTTTTTACTACTACTGAGGGTAAAATACTTTATTGTTTAGACAATTTAAAACCAGCTATGGTTACTGGACAAGTTGGTAATGATGCTGGAAAAGCTGATGATGGTATTTTATACATTTTACAAAATGGTTATCCAAATAAAAAGATAACTGGAAATACTGAAATGGATAAATATATTACTCAAGCTGCTGTTTGGTGGTATATGGATGATACTAAACAAGGGTCTAATAAATTATCTGATGAATTTAGAAATGCAACTACTACTGATATTAATGAATTGATTCCAATTATTAAGAAAATGGTAGCAAATGCTAAAAATTATAAAGATAATCAAACTAAACCAACAATTGCTGTTAGTTTAAATAGTGACGCACTTGCTTTAACTGCTGATAATAAATATTATGAATCACAGCCTATAACTGTTAAGGTTACTGGCGCAAGTACTTACAGTGCTATTTTTGAAGGTGGTACTGCTAATACTGTTATTGTTAATGCTAATGGTGAGCCAGCTACTACTTTTAAAGCTGGAGAATCATTTAAAGTAAGAATCCCAGCTAATGAACTTACTGAAAAAACAGAAATTAGTATTAAGGTTACTGCTAATGGTGTAACTCAAATAGCTAAAGTATATAAACCAAGTGATGATAAATATCAAAGAGTAGTTGGATTATATGATGAAAATACTCCGGTAGAACAATCTATTAAATTAACTGCTTCTCCTGAGACTACTTCTGTTGAAGTTGAAGTGCCAAATACAAGTGCTAATATATTAATTGTTACTGTTGCAATGGGAATTTTAATTGTTATTGCTGGTGTATGGATGATTGTTTATAGAAGCAAAAAAGGTAAAAATGCTTAAGAACTAGTGAAATAGTTCTTTTTCTTTACACTTTTTGTACAAAAAAGTTTGTTATTTTATATAAAAGCTGTTATAATATAACTGTATTATAGTAGAAGATAGGCATGATAGGTGAATTTGACAATAATATGGTTTTGTGATAGTATAACCGCCTGTAAGGGGGATTTTTCTAAAAACTAATATTTATACATTATATAATATATAAGAAAAACCTTTGAGAAGGAGAGATGAAAGAATGAAATTTAAATTAATTAAAGAATCAAAATTTAAAAGTGCGTTAGGAAAGTTACAAGCTTTTGTTACTGAAAACAAAAGAAAGCTTCAAGTTGCTTTACCTACATTAGGTCTTGTTATTGCTTTAGCTCCTGGTGCAGCTTATGCTGATGAAGCTCCAGTAGTTGAAAATGTTAACGAAGATGTTGTTCCTATGGAACAAGTTGCTACTGTTGAAGAAACTCCAGTTGTTGAAGAAACTCCAGTAGTTGAAGAAACTCCAGTAGTTGAAGAAACTCCAGTTGTAGAAGAAACTGTTGTTGAAGAAACTCCAGCTGTTGAAGAAACTCCAGTAGTTGAAGAAACACCAGCTGTTGAAGAAACTCCAGTAG
>CANRSQ010000044.1 GCA_947642475.1 uncultured Mycoplasmatota bacterium | reverse complement strand
AGATTTTTCAGAAGATCCATTATTAGTAGGTTTATATGATGAAGAAAAAGCTAGACAGCAAGTAAATGCGATAAACATTGAAGCAGCAGAAGAAAAAGGACGCTCTTTGGGGCTTAAGGAAGGTTCTAAACAAAAAGAATTAGAAATAGCTAAGAATATGCTTGCAGAAAATACTGATATTTCATTTATAACAAGAGTTACAGGTTTAACAAAAGAAGAGATTGAAGAATTGAAATAATTTTTCAGTCTCTTTTTCTTCTAAGAAAGAAAAGCAAACGAAAGAAAACGTATAATATAAATAAATTTTAAAATAATATAATTGGTGATAAAATGCAAAAAATATTAATTACAGGTGCCAGAAGCGGAATTATAAATAAGGTTATAGATAAAATTCAAAATGATTATTTTATTTATGTAACAGTTCACACTGAAAGTCAATTAAAAGCTGTAAAAGAAAAATATAAAAACAATAAAAATATAAAATGCTTTAAATTAGATATTACAAATCAAAAAGATATTCAAAAGTTAAAAAATTTAGATATCGATATTTTAATAAGTAATGCTGCTATATCAGAATCAGGGCCTATATTAGAATTACCAATAGAAAAACTAGAAAACAACTTTCAAACCAATGTCTTTTCAAATTTTAATATAATACAAATAGTATTAAAAAACATGATGAAAAAGAAAAAAGGTAAAGTGATAGTAATGGGTTCTTTAGCTGGAAAAATACCAATGCCATTTGCCGGAAGCTATTCAGCCACTAAAGCCAGCATCATAAAACTAACAGAAGCCCTTAATTTTGAATTAAAATTACTAGAAGAAAAAATAGACATTGTTTTAATACTTCCAGGATTATATAAAACAGGTTTTAATAAATTAATGTTTGATAAAAAGTATGAATTTATGGACGTTAATTCATACTTTGACCATCATCTAAAACTTATAAAACAATCAGAAAACATCATACTAAAACTATTTGAAAAAAGAAAATTAGATTCTATCGTAAATAAAATAGAAACAGCCATAAAGTCAGAAAATCCAAAATTTATTTATTCAGCACCACTATCACAAAACCTGTTTACCAAAATAGTTTCACTTTTCTATTAAATGTGATAAAATATAAAAGAGGGTGATGGTATGAAAAAAATAGATTGTAAACAATTAAAACTAGAAGAATTAGAAGAACTAAAAAGGCAAATAGATGATAAAAATATAGGTTTAAGAATTATACAAGTCGAAGGCGACAGCGCTAGCGACGTTTATGTAAGAAACAAAATGAAAGCTGGAAGAGACATCGGTTTAGATATAAAGCATATCTTACTTGATCAAACATTCGAAACTGAGCAAATCATAAACATTATTAATGTATTAAATGATGATGATTCCATAAATGGAATTATGGTCCAACTACCACTTCCAAAACATTTAGATGAACAAAAAATCATTAATGCAATTAAACCAGAAAAAGATGTAGATGGACTAACTTATGAAAATTTAGGTCGTATCATCAGTAAAGAAGAAGGATTAAGACCATGTACTGCTGAAGGCGTAATAGATATTTTAGATAAAAGTATTGGACTAAATAATCTAGAAGGAAAACAAATAACAATTATCGGAAGAAGCAAATTAGTCGGTCTTCCTTTATATCACATGTTACTAGAATATAATGCAACTCCAGTTATTTGCCATACAAAAACTAAAAATCTAGAAAACTATACACAAAATGCTGATATAATAGTAACAGCTGCTGGTGCCAACAAACCATTTATAAATAAAGAAATGATAAAAGAAGGTTCAATCATTATAGACGTTAGTACAGTCAAAGGTGAAGATGGCAAATTACACGGAGACGTGGTTTATGATGATGTAGTAGATAAAGCTGCTTTCGTTACCCCAGTTCCAGGTGGAGTAGGACAACTAACCGTTTTAGAACTTATGAAAAATACTTATAAAGCCTACAATCTTCAAAAACAAAGAAATCATAAAAAAGAAAAGACTTATACAAAGAGAGCTAACTAAAGCTCTCTTTCATAAATAAAATTCATTAAATAACATAAATTAAAAATGAAACATAGAAAAAAATAAAAAAAGTATTGTAAAATTTTTCTAAATTTGATACAATTAATACGTTGTTATTTGGCGAGGTGGCACAACTGGCTAGCGCAATCGGTTCATACCCGGTAGGTTGTGAGTTCGAGTCTCACCCTCGCTACCATTTAGAATATAACTAGATAGAAATATCTAGTTTTTATTTTTCTATTGAAAACATCAATTTAATGTGATAAAATTAAATAGAAATCTCAAATGGCCTGTTGGTGAAGTGGCTTAACACATCGCCCTCTCAAGGCGACATTCACGGATTCGAATTCCGTACAGGCTACCAATTTAAAATCAAAGTCATGAATAATGACTTTTTTCTTTGTATAAAATAAGAAAATAAAACAATAATAAAAAAAGAAAGGATGATAAAATGAACGAAAATGAAGAATTATTAGAATATATTTACCAAACAGCCGATATGGGCACAAAAAGCTTAACCGATTTATTAAATGATATCAATGATAAAGATAATAAAATAAAAAAATTAATTAGTGAACAATTAAAAGGATATGAAAAATACTTAAAAGAAGCCGAAAAACTATTAAAAAAACACGACATTAAACCAAAAAACAAAGGTATAATAGCCGATATGATGTCAAAAATGGGAATAAAAAAAGAAGTAAAAAAAGATAATAGTGATGCCGCTTTAGCCGACATGCTTATCCAAGGATTTATGATGGGAAACTTAGAAATGCAAAAAAGAATCGATAACTTTGAAAAAACAGTAGATAAAAAAATAATAAATCTTGCCAAAGAATTATTGCAATTTGGTGAAAACAGTATTAAAGATTTAAAACCATATTTATAAGCACAAATACCAGTGCTTTTTAATTTGACCTTTTTTCTAAAAATGCTATAATAACCCCGGAAACAAAAAACTATAAAAAATGGGGAGATACAAATGGGTGAAAACGAAATTTTTTCTGAATATTCAAACAGTGAAAAAGAAGAATTATTGAAATATCTAAAAAAATACAAACTCCAAATGCGAGATAACTTAGGCCTAGAAAAACAATTAAAATTTGGTATTGAATTAGAAATGGAAGGCAAGCACATAGACTCATTAATACACGATAGCAGTATAAGTGAAGAGATATTTGATCAAACGCAACTTACGCATTTTGAAACATACTTTGTTAGAACAGGAAATTTAGAATACGATTATGAAAATGGTCCTTGGATATTTAAGCCAGATGTTACTTTGCCAAATGGGGGAGAAGTCCATTCACCAATTCTAACCGATAATACAGAAACTTGGAAAAATTTAAACGAAATATGCATATTATTACAAAGATTAGAAGCAAAGACTACAAAAGATACCGCTTTACAGGTACATTTTTCTCATCCATATTTAATCGATAATGTATATGATTTATATAACGTAATAAAACTATACTCAGCTTATGAACATGTTTTATATTATTTTGGAACAGGTGAATATACATCCTTCCGTAACCAATCACTCGCTATGCCAATGGCAAACGAAGTAAAAGTTGTATTAAAAAATATTAGTTTATATAACTTAGAATATGAAAAATTATTAAAAAAACTAGAATTTACCTTTTTTAGAGGATTACGTTTAAATAATTTAAATAAAAAAACCATTAAAAAAACAATCGAATTTAGATTTGCAAATGGAACCTTAATTCCAGCTATTATCCAAAATCACGTAAATACATGCGGTAAACTTGTTAGCTATGCATTAAGTGATGAATTTGATGATGACTTAGTTACCAGAAAATTCAATTATATGAAGCTACCAAAATCAAGCACTAAACTATTAAATCAATATAGTAAACCACAAATCGATGAAATGTTAGAGTTTGCTGATTTAATATTTGATAACACAATAGATAAACTTAACTTTTTAAGACAATGCATAAAAGATCCAGCAAGAAAAACAAAATCATTACAAAAAGCCAAAAAATTCTATTAAAAAATCTTTAGTGTCAAAACTAAAGATTTTTATGTTTATAAATTTTCAATTTCAGCATTATCTTGATTATGAGCTTCTCTAGCTCCAAAGAACTCTTCTGTCTTAGTAGGCATAGCGCTTTCTTGTTCAATCACTGCCTTTTTAGAATTAGAAATTGCATTTCTAAGGAAAATGTTGTTACTAATCTTATCATCATCATCTAAAGCGATTAATTTAATAACTTCACTAAAAGTAGTCTCACCATCCACAACTTTATTAAGACCATCTTGAAGTAGAGTAGTAACTCCAGAATTATAAACCATATCCCTTAGAGCTTCCTTAGAAACATTTTCAGCTAAAGCATCACGAATTTGTTGATTAATTAGTAAAACTTCTTGAATCGCAATACGGCCAGAATAACCATTACTACAATGTTCACAACCCTCAGCCTCATAAACTTCATCAACCTCTTTATTTAAAGTAGCTCTAAATATGGCCTTTTCATAATCAGTTGTCTTTCTTTTTTGCCTACAATGAGGACATAATTTTCTAGCTAATTTTTGGGAAACAATACCCTCCAAAGCTGAAGCTAATAAATATTTAGGAACTTCCATATCAATTAAACGCTCAATAGTATTTAATGAATTGTTAGTGTGGACAGTAGATAAAACTAAGTGACCAGTAATAGAAGCTCTAACCGCAATCTTTGCAGTTTCATTATCACGAATTTCTCCAATCATAATAATGTTTGGATCTTGACGTAAGATAGAACGTAAAGCTGAAGCAAAAGTAAGACCAATTTGACTGTTAACTTGAACTTGGTTAATCCCAGCAATATCCATTTCAATTGGATCTTCAACTGTAATAATATTAGTAGTAGATTTATTTAAATGTTGTAAAATAGAATAAACAGTAGTAGATTTACCAGTACCAGTCGCACCAGTAACTAAAATAATACCATTTGGAACAGAAATCATTTCTAATAGTTTTTTATAATTATCTTCACTAAAACCTAATTCACTAATACCCTCTAGGCTCATAGAATAATCAAGAATACGAATAACTATTTTTTCACCGTTAATTACAGGCAAAGAAGATACACGTAAATCAAGCTCAGCTCCTTGTAAAGTAGCTTTGATCGCACCATCTTGAGGCCTACGAGTTTCAGTGATATTCATTTTTGAAATAGTTTTAACACGAGTAACTAAATAATCTCTAATGTTATTTGGAACTTTCGCATAATCTACTAAATCCCCATCAATACGAATACGAATAAGAAGAAAATCTTCATAAGGATCGAAGTGAATATCAGATGCTCCTCTTTTAGCAGAATCAACTAATATTTCATTAACAACGTCCACAATAGGGGTATTACTAAAATCAAAATTTTTTAACATAATTGTCACTCCTTTTTATTTTTTTCTTTTATTAAGGACTAGCTTTTATCCTAGATATATTATATAATGTATTTAAGATAATTACAATAATAAAAGGAGCATAAATATGAAAAAAATGAATAATAAGGGTTTTTTATTAGTAGAGACAATCGTCGTTGCTACCTTTACACTAACAGTTTTAATCGCTTTATTTATCCAGTTTAAAAACCTACTAGTTAGTTATAACAATAGCTTTAATTATAATACAGTCGAAGGAATTTATAATTTAAATACCGTCAAATCATATGTAATGCAAAACCAAAATAGTGAAAATCCTCTAAATAAAATATTAAAAGATTCTGATATGCCATATATAACTTTATATACTAATGATAGTTGTTTAGCCGCTGCAAACTCAGGCCTTACTAGCATTTCATTTTGCGAGCAAATAATGACGAGTGGAAATTTTAAAACAGTTATTTTTGCTAATTCAGACCCAAAATCCCTAAAAGAATATCTTAAATCAAATAATGATCCAGTTATTTCTGAAGAAATGAAAAATCTAATCAAAAGATTAGAAATAGTTAGTGGCCAAAATAGATTAATAGCTGAATATAAAGATGGTACTTTAGCAACTATAGTGTTTGGTGTAGATAATTATATAAAACCAGCAGAACCAACCCCTGATCCAGGTCCAACCCCAGATCCAGAACCAACTCCTGATCCAGACCCAACACCAGAACCTGATCCAACTCCTGATCCGGAACAAGAAAATGAAGGAGGTGCTGTATGAAATTAAACAATAAAGGTTTTACGGTCGTAGAACTATTAGCTTCCTTTATTTTAACAATGATTATTGTTGTATTCTTATTTGAAATAGTTTTAGAACTCAGAAATGTCTATATAAATGAAACAGTAAGAACAGACACCAAAAATAAAAATGCAATAGTCTCTAATACTATTAATAGAATATTTGCCGACGAAGCCATAACAAATGCTAGTTGTACAGGCTCATCATGTACCATAACCATAGCTTCAGATACCGCCCATCCAAAAACTATATCAGTTTCAGGAAATACCGTAACAATAGATAAACAAAAAGTAGTTTATTCAGACAAAGTTAAACTAGAAAATATAAATTTAACCAAAATCGGTCCAACCGCAACCGACATAACAGCTGATAATACAATAATAAAAATAGGTTATAAAATTAAAAGTGCCGATTTAAACAAAGATATAGATTTTAATTTTATATATACATATCTAAGTTAAAATAAATCAATCCAAAAATTAAAAAGCAAAATCATTAATAAACCTGAAATAATACTATGTAATATTCTAGAAAAAAGAAATGGTAAATACCTAATGTCAGTATCACTTAAGATACTGACAATTTGCATATGCACACTCAAACCACCAAAAGACAAAATCATAACCGATAAAATACATTTCAGTTTAAGTGGAATTGCTTCCAAACTAATATATTTAAGACCTTGAGTCATTTCAATCGAACCATTAAGTAAACTTTGTAAAACACTGTTTAAATTAATATTATTATCTATAATGGTAGTAAGAACCAAACACATCGTCATTACCCCAAGAATAAGTAATAAAGTATTGATACTGTGAACCAAAGAGTTAGTAATAATTTCACCAAATCCCTCTTTATTGCTCATTCTTTTTTTATGAGCGCTCATAACCGCATAAGAAAAACTAACTTTCTCTTTTTCAGGATTACTTGGATGATAATTTCTTAAAATAAAGCCAATCGCAATGTTTCCGAAGTAGTGACATAATAAAATTAAAAGCCCAACTTCCTTGTTATTTAAAAACAAAAGACCAACCGTTCCTAAAATAAATAAAGGATTCGCAAAACAACTAAAACAAAGTATTTTAGTAGCCTCATTTCTATCTAAATTGCCATTTAAATAAAGTTCTCTCGTATACTTGGCATTTGCTGGATTTCCTGATATAATGCTCATAACCAAAACAAAAGCCGCACTGCTTTTTATTCTAAATAATCTATTCATAAAAGGCTTTAATAAATTTCCAATAAACTCAGTCATACCATACTTAACCATGATTTCAGATAATACAAAAAAAGGAAATAGAGAAGGGAAAATATTATTTTTCCAAATTTGCAAAGAAAAAGAAACCGAATTCAAAATAGACTTAGATTCAGTCAAAATTTCAACACAAATAAAAATTAACAGAAATATAATAAAAGTAGTTATCCATTTTCTCATAAATTTCACCTTTTTTGTATAATCTATTAAATAGAAAGGATTTAATATGATTAATAAAGTATATGAAAAAATAAAAGATTACATTAAAGAAAACTATAAAGCTTTAATAATAATTGCTTTAGCAATAGCTTTAGTAACCGTAAAATTACCATATTATATTTCAGCCCCAGGAGGCATTATAAATACCAAAGAAAAAGTAGATATCTCATCAAATTTAAAAATGGAAGGCTCACTTAATATGGCATATGTTTCTGAAATACAAGGAACAATCCCACTTCTAATATTTGGACTTTTAAACCCAAATTGGGATATTGAAAAAGAAGAAGAAGTCACAGTTGGCAGCGAAACCATAGAAGATGAAATGTATAGAAATAAAATGTTACTAGAAGAAGCCAATGATCTTGCCACCTTAGTAGCCTACGATAATTCAGATATAAAATATAAAACCGAAAATAATAAAGTATATGTAACCTACGTCGATGATTTAGCTCAAACAAACCTAAAAGTAGGTGATCAAATAATCAAAGTAGATGGAAAAGAAATCACCGAAAAAGCTGATTTATATAAATTTATCGAAAATAAAAAACCAAACGATAAAGTAACATTTACAATAATTAGAGATAATAAAGAAGAACAAAAAAAAGCCACTTTAATAGATGTTAACGGAGAACCAAAAGTAGGACTAATTATCACCGAAACATTAGATATAAAGTCTGACCACAATGTTGATTTAAAATTTAAAGGAACCGAATCAGGATCTTCTGGTGGACTTATGCTCGCCCTTACAATATATAGTTACTTAAATAATGAAGATTTAACTCATGGCAAAAAAATAGTTGGAACCGGAACAATAGATAGAGAAGGCAATGTCGGCGAAATTAGCGGAATAAAATATAAATTAATGGGTGCAGTAAAAGAAAAAGCTGATGTTTTCTTAGTCCCACAAGGGGAAAACTATATAGAAGCTAGAAACCTAAAAAATGAAAAAGGATATGATATTGATATCATACCAGTTGAAACATTCAAAGAAGCTTTAAAGTATCTAAAGAATTTATAACTACTAATACACAGTAGTTATTTTTTTGTAAAATTCGTTAGAAATACTTGCCTTTTAGGGGGGGGGGGGGGTATAATAGGAATAGAATAAAAAATAACAGAATACCATTGTTTCCAAATGAATGGC
>CANRSQ010000043.1 GCA_947642475.1 uncultured Mycoplasmatota bacterium | reverse complement strand
AAAGAAGAAGGTGGAAGACATACTCCATTCTTCAGCAACTACCGTCCACAATTCTACTTCCGTACAACTGACGTTACAGGTGTTATCGAATTACCAGAAGGTGTTGAAATGGTAATGCCAGGTGACAACGTTGAAATGACTGTTGAATTAATCGCTCCAATCGCTATTGAAGCTGGAACTAAATTCTCAATCCGTGAAGGTGGTAGAACAGTTGGTTCAGGTAACATTTCAGAAGTTATCGAATAATAGAAAAACAAAACTGCATTTATTGCAGTTTTTTCTTGTTGATTATTTTTGTATAATATAATATAAATAGGAGGAGATTTTATGAATCAAAATTAATCACTTTCTAGCCAACTATTTAAAAATAGTTGGTTTTTTTATGCAAATTTGCAATTTTTTTCGTTTTCTTGCAGGAATTTGCCTTACAAATATCGTATATTATATATGAAGAGTAAAATGGGCATCATTAGAAGGAGAGAAAAATATGACAGATATTATTATTAAAGAAAAAGAAATAAAAAATATGATATATGAAGTTAGAGGAAAACAAGTAATGTTAGATTCAGATTTAGCTAGGTTATATCAATGTAAAAATGGTACCAAATCTATAAATCTAGCTGTAAAGAGGCATATTAAAAGGTTTCCAGAAAGATTTATGTTTCAATTATCTAAAGAAGAATATTATAAAATTCTAAGGTTTCAAAATGAAACCTTAGAATTAAAACAAGGAGAATATAGTAAATATTTACCATATGTTTTTACTGAACAAGGAGTAGCTATGCTTGCTACTGTATTAAAAACAGATGTGGCCGAGGATGTAAGCGTGGCTATAATGGATGCTTTTGTAGAAATGAGAAAATTTATTTTTGAAAATAGGAATTTATTTCTAAAAATGAATAATATAGAAAGTAATTTATTGGTAGTTAATGATAAACTCGAAAGTCATGCAAATAGTATTAATGAGTTGTTTGATAGATTTGGGGATTACAATGAATTAACTGAGAAATTATTTTTTGATGGACAAGTATATGATGCTTATAGCTTACTTATAAATATAATAAGAAAAGCTAAAAATAAAATAATAATTATTGATAATTATATTGATAAAACTATATTAGATATTTTGATTTATAAAAACGAAAATGTAAAAGTAGAAATATGGACTAAGAATGTAAAATGTGATTTAGATATAAAAAAATTTAACTTACAATATGAAAATGTAACAATAAAAAAAGTAAGTAACTTCCATGATAGATTTATAATTTTAGATAACAATGAACTATATCATATTGGAGCTTCTTTAAAAGATTTAGGTAAGAAGTGTTTTGCCATAAATAAGATGGATTCCATATACATAAAACATATATTACAAAACATAAAAGCAAAATAATAAAAATAGGAAAGTAACCAATTACTTTCCTGTTTTCCACATATTACTAATATTAGAAGTTTTACGATACATAAAATATAAAGGAGAATTAGTAATTAATTCAAAATCACCCGCATATTCAACAGCCTTCGCATTAAAATTCATTTTAAATTCATTAAGTCCTTTGTAAGGACTATCTTTTTGAATATTGCTAATCCCACCTAAATTAAACTTTTTAAAACCTAATTTAGAATATCTGCCCATTAATTTCCAAAGCAATAAATGTTTCGCATTAAAACTTTTATAAGTTTTATCATAACCATCCATTACTAGATGAACTTCATCTCCCCATTTAATAACCAAAGCCGAAGATAAAATAATTCCATCTGGATGATCCCTTAAATATTTAGTTGCAACAACAAGTTGCTTTTTATATTCCTCAAACATTTGGTCAACTTCCATTTTACGATTAATAAGCTTATCATTTTGCCCATGTCCATGAATTAATTCTTGATTAAGTTCAAAACTAAGTTTTTCATATTTACTATAAAGTTCTTGAGTAATTTTTAAATACTCGGTTGTATCCAATTTACTATAATAAAAATCAATTAAATTTTCCTTATCGAAAAATCTATATAATTCCTTAAAATAATCTAAATCCCTTGGATATTTATCCTTAGTGTGTAAATAAAGATAATCCAAATGATTAATATTACCATGATAAACCTTAATACCATCACGTGTTGCTTTTCTGATTTTTGTTCTAAAAGGTTTCTTAATATTCGCAAATAACTTAGTATAAGGTAAATCAATATTAACAATAGCCTCATATCTAGGCTTTAAAGCTTCAAAATAATTATTGTAACCTAAATGATAAAAACCAATTTTCTTAAGTTGTTCAAATATCTGATCATAATTAGGATTAATTCCAACAACCTGATAATCATCATTATAAATTTTTTTGATAATTAAAGGATTAATTTTAATCGCTACAATATCTCTTTTACCCAAAAACTTTTTAACCATTTTAGAAAAAGTTTCAACTAAAGAAAAATCATTATAATTAACTAAAAAACCACGAGGCGCGAAAGCATATTTAAATCCATTAATCTTACCAACTAAAATTAAACTAGCTGCCTTAATAACACCATCATCAATTAAACCCAAAAAGAAAGAATCAAAGTTTTCCTCATTCATCGTAAACGCATATTCCGTTGTCTGATAAATTGAAGAAGGTTTAAACTGTTTACTAAAATTTTTAAATTCCTCATTAGTAAGTTGTTTTAACTCCATAAATACGCCTCCTTTCAAAAGATTACCACCCCATAATTATACCACATTATAAAAAAATAAGCCATCAGTAAGACTTATTTTTCTAGTTTCTTATAGCTATCACACATTGTAGCTTCTTTTTCCTTAGAATCACTGCAGTGACAAACCTTAATTTCATTTAAAACGCACTTACAATCGCCATCATGATGTTTACAATCCTTAACCGTGCATTTAATTCTAGAATTATCCATAATATCAAACCTCCATTAATATTATCAAACAAAAAATATAAAATATTCATAAAAAACAAAAAGCCTTAATATATTTATAATGGTGATAATATGGACAAGATAGGTATTCCACGAAGTATATTTTACTATTATTATGGCGATATTTGGAAAAGCTTTTTTGACTACTTAAAAATACCATATATAATAAGCCCAAACACCAATAAAGAAATAATGAACATCGGCTTAAAGTATGGGGGCGACGAAATGTGTTTGGCCCTAAAAACATATATTGGACACTGCGCTTACCTCAAAGATAAATGTAATTATTTACTAATTCCAAGAATAGATAACTATGGTTTAGAAAATCAAACCTGTACCAACTTCCTAAGCACCTATGATATCGTAAACAATATTTTCGACACAAAAATTTTAAACTATAATATAAATTTAGACAATAAAGAAACCCTAAAAAAAGGACTTATCAAAATAGGAACAGAACTAGGTAAACCAAAACACGAAATAAATAAAGCCTATAAATACGCCATCAATAAATATAAAGAAAAAAGAAAAAGAGAAATAACCATAAATACAAATAAACTAAATTCAAAAAAAATAAAAATACTATTAGTAAGTCATCCCTATAATACATATGATGACCTCATTGGAAAAGAAATAATAAAATACCTAGAAAAAGAAAATATCGAAGTAATTTTTAGTGACAAATTTGATGAAAAAATCACAAATAAATTAAGCGAAAAACTTTCTAAAGAACTATACTTTAAATACTCCAAAGAAAATATCGGTTCCATAGTATATTCAAAAGACAAAATAGATGGAATAATATTTTTATCCGCCTTCCCATGTGGACCAGATTCATTAGTAAATGAATTAGTAATGCGTAAAATAAATACTCCATATATAAACCTTGTACTAGATGATACATCATCATTTACCGGAACAGAAACTAGACTAGAAAGCTTTATCGATATGTTAAAGGGAGGATTAAATGACTAAAATATCATTCCCAATTATGGGAGATTATCACATACCCGCAAACTATCTATTAAAAAACGTTTTAAACGCCGAAATAATTTCCCCACCAATGGTAACCGCCAAAACCATCGAAATCGGTTCAAAATACAGTCCGGAATTCGTCTGTACACCATTTAAATACACCTTAGGAACCATGATAGAATCAATAGAAAAAGGCGCCGATACATTAATTCAAATGGGTGGAGGATGTAGATACGGCTACTACGCCGAACTGCAAGAAAAAATATTAAAAGATTTAGGATACGATATAAAACTAATAAACCTAGTTACCAAAGGAAAAACAAGCATCAAAAGAATATATAGACTCATAAAACAAATAGACCCAAAATTCAGTAAATTAAAAGCCATATATTATGGTTTCATAACAATAAAAATGGTCAAATATATGGATAATATAGACGAATATATAAGAGAAAACATTGGCTTTGAAATAGAAGAAGGATCCTTCGAATACTTAAAAGAAAAATGCCTAAGAGATTTTAGTAAAGTAAAAAACTATAAAGAACTAAAAAAACTCTATAAAAAATATATAAAACAATTCACCAAAATACAAATCCATAAACCAGATAATTGTTTAAAAATAGGAATAATAGGAGAACTATATACAATTATGGAACCATTTTCAAACTACTTTCTAGAAAAAGAACTTGCCAAAAATAAATTAGAAATAAAAAGATTTACCAACGTAAATTACTTACTATTTGAAAAAAGAAAAACCATAAAACATTACTTAAAATACGCGGGTGAATATATTAAATACCAAATGGGAGCCGATGCCGCTGATAACATCGCGAGAACAAAATACCTATGCGAAGAAGGATATGACGGAATTATACACATAAAATCAGCCTTCTGTACACCCGAAATAGGCGCCATGGGGGTAATAAATAAAATCGCAAACCAGTATGAAATTCCAGTATTATTCTTTAGTTTCGATGCCAACACATCAGAAACCGGAGTAAAAACAAGACTAGAAGCCTTTTACGACATGTTAGAAATGAGGAAAAGAAAATGAAAGATTGTTATTTAGGAGTAGATATCGGATCAATATCCACCAAAGGAGTAATCATCGACGATGATAATAATATCATCGCTAAAGAATATATATGGACCGAAGGCAATCCTGTAAACGCCGTCAGAAAATTAATAAAAATATTAAAAGATAATTTACCACAAAACCATCAAATCAAAGGAATAGGAACAACCGGAAGTGCGAGAAAATTAATTGGACTAATGCTAAAAGCCAATATAGTAAAAAATGAAATAACCGCCCACGCCGTTGGGACACTGACATACTATCCAAATGTCAGAACCATTCTAGAAATAGGCGGCCAAGACTCAAAAATAATTTTAATAAAAAACGGAATAATAACAAACTACGCCATGAATACACTATGCGCAGCTGGAACCGGATCATTTCTTTCAAGTCAAGCCAAAAGATTAGGACTAAAACCAGAAGAATTTGGCAAATACGCCTTAAAATCAAAGAATCCCGTTAAAATAGCCGCCAGATGTACCGTATTTGCAGAATCAGACTTAGTCCATAAAGCCCAAGTAGGTTATCCAAAAGAAGATATAATCGCCGGCCTTTGTAAAAGCGTAGTCTTAAACTATTTAAACAATGTTGGTAAAGGTAAAAAAATAGAAGCACCAATAATCTTCCAAGGTGGAGTATCAAAAAACGAAGGTGTAGTTAAATACTTTAAAGAAGTATTAAATGAAGACATCATCGTCGACGAAAATAGCCATTTAATGGGCGCAATTGGAATCGCTGTACTCGCTAGAAAAAATAAAATCGGCAAAACCTATTCACTAAAGCTAGAAGACATCACATTTGATACCAAAGCCACCGAATGTAATAGATGTGCCAATAACTGCGAACTATTAAAAATATACAGAAATAATGAACTAGTAGATTCATGGGGAAGTAAATGTGGAAAATTTTAAAATAGTATAAAAATGTTAGAAAACTCTTAAATTATAGTATAATAAAAATAGATATTTAATTTAAAGAGGTGTTAATATGTTAGATAGAATATTTGATTTAGCCAAAATACAAGATAAAATAAATAGTTTTAGCCCGGAATTAAAACAGGCATATTATAGATACCTAATAAATGAGTTCGGGATACTATTTACTTTTCATTCAAATCGTATCGAAGGTACAAACACCACATTAACCCTTAATGATACTAGAGAAATATTGAATAATACATATGATTTAAAAAAAGTTATAGATACAAATAAGCAAAGAGAAATACATGAAACAATAAACCATCAAAATGCCTTTAAATATATATTTGAAATATTAGATAAAGATGTAGATATAATTACAATAATTAAGACACTTCATCAAATTATAGGTAGTGGGATTATTGAAGGCGCTGGAGAATATAAAGAAAGAGAAAACTATTTAATAAATAGTAATGGAACAGAAATTGACTTTACCCATCCAAAAAATGTAGAAAAAGTCATGCAAGAATTAAAAGAAAAATATAATAACGAATGGAAAGATTTAACAGCTTTTGAAAAAGCTGTACGCTTACATATGGCAGTTATAAATATCCACCCATTTAGCGATGGTAATGGTAGAGTTGCTAGATTAATTATGAATTATGAATTAATTAAGAATAATTATCCTCCAGTTATAATTAATGAAAGTCAAAAATTATCATATTATTCAGTTATTGAAGAAATAAATATGAATAAAGACTATCAAAAATCACCATTTGAAATTGGAAATATTAAATTATTTAATGAAACAATCCAGCAATTATCTATAATGACATTTAAAAATATGCAAAAACATTTTGAAACATCCAAATAAGGGATGTTTTATAATGAAATAAAATTTTATTTGACATAAAAACAATAATGGTGTATAAAATATAGAAAAGGAAGTGAATTATGGCAAAAAATTTAGTTATAGTGGAATCTCCAACCAAAGTAAAATCAATTAGTAAATATTTAGGACCCGATTACACAGTTACATCAAGTAAAGGACATATTAGAGATTTATCAACCAAAGGTAAATTTGGATTAGGAGTAGACATCGAAAATAATTTCAAACCAGACTATAAAACAATAAGCGGTAAGAAAAAAGTAATCGATGAATTAAAAAAAGAAGCCAAAAATGTCGACAATGTTTTTCTCGCAACTGACCCCGATCGTGAAGGAGAAGCCATCGCATGGCACATTTACGATGTTTTAGGACTAAACGAAAATAATTATAGCCGTGTACTATTCTCAGAAATTACCAAAAAAGGAGTAACCGAAGGAATTAATAATGCAGGCAAAATCGATAAAGATTTAGTAAATAGCCAAGAAACAAGAAGAATTCTAGATAGAATAATCGGCTTTAGATTATCAAAATTAATCAAATCAAAAACAGATGGAACCAGTGCTGGAAGAGTTCAAAGTGTCGCCTTAAAACTAATCGTTGATAAAGAAAGAGAAATACAAGCCTTTATACCAGAAGAATACTGGACCATAACAGCCAATTTCAAAGACTTCAGTGCCGACCTTTTCCAATATAAACATAAAAAAATAGAAATAAAAAACGAACTAGAAGCCAATGAAATCCTAAATAAACTTACAAACGCCTTCGAAATCGAAAGCGTAGATAAAAAAGAAAAACAAAAAGCTTCAAAAGCTCCATTTACAACCAGTACCATGCAACAAGAAGCATCAAGTAAACTAAGATTTGGTGCCAAAAAAACAATGTCAGTTGCCCAAAAATTATATGAAGGTATTGATTTAGCCAGCGAAACAGTCGGTTTAATTACTTATATGCGTACCGATTCAATTAGATTAGCCGACGAATTCGTAAGAGAAACATATAATTTTATAGAAACAAAATACGGAAAAGAATATGTCGGTAGAGTAAAAGTATCTAAAAAAACAGAAAACGTCCAAGATGCCCACGAAGCCATTAGACCAACAAGTATAACAAGAACGCCAGAAAGCGTAAAACCATACTTAAAAGATGACGAATTTAAACTATATCGTTTAATTTATTATAGAGCTTTAGCCAGTCTTATGAAAGAAGCTAAAGTTGAAGGAACAACTGCCATCTTAAATAATAATGATTATCAGTTCAAAGCAACCGGACAAATCATTGTCTTTGATGGATACTTAAAAGCCTATAGTGATTACGAAGATACAAAAGACACCGTTCTTCCACCACTAGATACATATAATTCAAAAATAATAGTTTCAAACGATATAACTAAAGACCAACACTTCACCCAGCCACCTGCTAGATATACCGAAGCCAAATTAATCAAAGAAATGGATGAACTTGGAATCGGAAGACCTAGTACCTACGCTACAATAATGGATAATATCAAAAATAGAGGTTACGTAAATCTAGTTGAAAAGAAATTTGTTCCAACCGAAATCGGTTTTGAAGTAACAGATAAACTTCAAGAATACTTTAACCATATTATCAATGTCGAATATACAGCTAATATGGAAACAGATCTAGATAAAATAGCCGAAGGAAAAGAAATTTGGTACGAAGTACTAGATAACTTCTTTAAAGAATTTGAACCATCAGTAGAAGAAGCTTTAGAAAAAATGCCAAAAAAAGAAGCCGAAAAAACCGGAGAAGAATGTCCAGAATGTGGTCATCCACTAGTAATTAGAAAAGGTAAATATGGCGAATTTGTCGCATGTTCAAACTTCCCAGCTTGTAAATATATCAAACAAGAGCCAAGAGAAGAACAAGTAATATGTGACTGTCCAAACTGTGAAGATGGAAAAATAATAGAAAAAAGAAGTAAAAGAGGAAAAATATTCTACGGATGTAATAATTATCCAAAATGTAAAACCGCATATTGGGATAAACCAATAGGCGAAAAATGCCCAGAATGTGGAAATATGCTTACCGAAAAGAAAGGTAAAATAAAATGTAGTAGCTGCGATTATACAAAGTAGCTACTT
>CANRSQ010000042.1 GCA_947642475.1 uncultured Mycoplasmatota bacterium | reverse complement strand
ATCCATCTTATATCAACTCTCCTTCAAATCTTGTTGAAATTATATCAATGGTTTCACCATTATCAAAAGTAATTAATTTCTTTGGTTTATTGTAACTAGCAATTCTTTTCGTATTAACAATGCAAGATCTATGGGTTTTTACAAAGTCATCATTAAGCATTTCTACAATTTCCATTAAACTTTTATTGACTTTAAATTCCGAATAATCCGTTTTAATAATACATTTACGTTCAACACTATCTTTATAAACATATAAAATATCATTTAAGGCAAGAGTATAAGTAACCCCGCCTTCTTTAAATCTAATAGATTTTTTTTGATCTAATACCTGCATAGTTTTATCAAGAGCTTCCTCTAATCTCTTCTCACAGCAATCAAATTTATTAATAAAAGTCAAAAAAAGAAAGTCCCTTTTAGCCACTACTGGACTTAATTCATCATGACCAGTTAAAAATATTATTACACTATTAACATCTTTATTTCGTATAATCCTAGCCATATCAATACCAGAACCACTAGGAGTTTCAATATCTAAAATATAAACTTTAGAAGAAATTTTTTTATTAACCATCTTAATAAAATTAGAATTATAATCATCATATAAATGAAGCTGGTAAGCAACTTCGTTTTTCATCATATACTTTGTTAATACCCGCTCAACTAAACTTCTATCTTTTCTATCATCATCGCAAACAATAAAATTTACCATAAATCTTACCTTCCTATTCTTATTTATCCTACCTTACTGCAACCATAATATAGCACATTTCAATACCTTTTTCTACAATTTTAGACAAAAAAAATGGAAAATGTTGGATATAAAATAATTTACTAATAGTATACAAATTCATTCCAGATTAGCACTTATATAAGCAAACTAAAAACAAAGATATTTTTTTATCTTTGTTTTACTTTTTCTTCCACATCATCTAACCATTGTGAACCTTTTTCTTTTAAATAAGCACCAGCATCCGTACTCTTATCCCAAAGCCATTCACCAGCAGATTTAAGTTTCTCTTTAGCCTTTTCCTTATACTCAGGAATATTGCTTTCAATATAAGCATCTAAAGTGTGCAAAGCATTTTTAGCCTTTTCTTTAGTTTTATCAGATACCTCATCAATTGTATAACCATCGATTTCCTTTTCGCCAGAGCAAAATTGAAGTAAAGTATCAAAATTTTCCTTAACACTTTCCTTAGCTTCCTCATATTCCTTAGTTTGCTTAAACTCATCAGTCGCATTAGCTACCTTTTCAGCACCATCAATCATGATAGTAATCGCAGCTTCAACCGCATCATCACCTTTAACTTTTTCATATTCATCATTAATTGCCGTTCCAGCTTTTTCACCAATGTTGTCTAACGCACCTCTAATGCCAGTGTTTTCTTCTTCAGGTTGTTCTATTGTACTATCATTATTTTCATTAGAACTAGCCTGATTCGATGCACATCCAGCTAAAGTAAAAGACAAACTACCAGCTAAAATAAGTGAAAGTAATTTCTTCGAAAACTGAAGATTATCTATATTTTTTGACATAATTAATCACCTCTAATTCATGACAATTATTATATCACTTTACACCCAAACCTGCAAATTCTAAACACCACCAACTTCACCTTTTTTTCTAAGCAATAACTTACGTAACCAATCAATCGGAACAACCAAAAACGCAATTAAAACCATAACCTCAAATTCAAACAAACTAAGCCCATAAGTTCTAAACATATCGCCACCAAAATAAATAAGATAAACTTGAACAATTAATATAAAAGCAATCACCGCCAAAAATACCTTATTCTCCATAATATGTGCGAATAAATTAAGTCTATGAGTACGCGAATTAAAACAATTAAAAATACTCATAAAAATAAATAACCCAAAGAAAGCCGTCATTAAATCATTCGTATTTTCCATACCAAATATACTGTGGATAAATGGACTTTTCAAAAATACAATACAAAGTAAAGCCGAAAATACACCCGTAATAAATATTTCCTGTTTCATATACTCATTAATAATCATTTCATTCTTATTCTTAGGTTTCTCATTCATATATTCCTTCAAAGCAGGCTCAAAAGAAAACGCAATTCCCGCCAAAGTATCCATAACCATATTTATCCACAACATTTGAATAACCGTAACCGGTGTATCCACACCAATAAACGGTCCGATAATCGAAACACTAACCGCACATAAATTAACAGTTAATTGAAAAATAATAAATTTACGAATACTCTTAAATATCGTTCTTCCATATAAAACCGCATTAGAAATAGATAACAAATTATCATCCAAAATAACAATATCGCTAGCTTCCTTAGCCACCTCAGTTCCTGAGCCCATCGCAAAACCAACATCAGCCTTCTTTAACGCCGGCGCATCATTAACTCCATCACCAGTCATCCCAACAACTAAACCAGCTTCCTGAGCTAACTTAACAAGCTTACTCTTATCTTGCGGTAAAGAACGCGCAATAATTCTAAGATGTGGAAGTAACGTCTTAATTTCATCATCAGACTTTCTATTAAGTTCTTCACTAGTTAAAATTACATCATTATCTCCACTAATAAGGCCAACCTCTTTTCCAATCGCATAAGCAGTATCCACATTATCACCCGTAATCATAACCGTATTAATATGCGCACTCCTAATCAAAGAAAGTCCCTCTACCGCCTCAGGTCTAACCTCATCTTTAATATAAACAAAACCAATTAAACAAAGTCTATTTACCCTATCAATACTATCAGTAGTCGCTAAAGCAAGTACTCTGACGCCCCTTTTAGTCGCATCACTAACCTGTTTATATAACTTCTCACGGCGAAATAAACCGACTTTTCTATCACCCTCGTAATAATGAGTACACTTACTCAAAATAACCTCAGGAGCCCCCTTAATTAAATTAATACGCCCTCCTTCATAACGAACACTCGAAATAGAATACTTTTTTTCACTAGAAAAAGGTACCGAATCCAATTTTTCAAAATTAATACTAGACTTACCAAAAAAATCAAGTAAAGCCCTGTCAGTAATATTGCCCCCAATCGCCTTTCCATTTTCATCATAACAACTTGCATTATTAGCTAGTAAAGATAACTTAACTTGCGAATAAAAAGTCTTATTAGTCAAAAGTTCAGCCTCATCATTATACACATTACCCTTAGAATCACTAATCCCAATAACCTCTAACTTACCCTTAGTAATTGTACCCGTTTTATCCGTAAATAAAATATTAATATTACCAGCTGTCTCAATTCCCATTAATTTCCTAACAAGCACATTACTCTTAAGCATCCTCTTCATATTAGAAGATAACACCAAAGTAATCATCATTGGAAGTCCCTCTGGTACCGCCACCACAATAATCGTCACACTAAGCGTTAAAGCATGTAATAAATATCCAAACATCAAAGGAAAATTGGTAACCGTTTGCCCAATTAAATCCAAATTAAAATTATTATCCAAAATAATAACCGAAAATAAATAAGAAACCGTTACTAAAACTGCCGCAATATATCCCATTTTACTTATCTGACCAGCCAAATGAGCAAGCCTTAACTTAAGCGGACTATCAGGCTTTTTTTCACTAACCTCTTTCGCTAAAGTACCATAAAAAGTTGCATCGCCAACCTTCTTAGCCACCATTAAGCCTTCCCCAGAATAAACAACCGAAGAACGATAAACAAGATTGCCATATTTCTTATTAATTTCCTTCATCTCACCATTCAAATTAGACTCATTAACCTGAATATTACCACTTATAAGTTCACCATCAGCAGGAATTTGATCACCAGGGCCTAAACTAATAACATCACCAACCACAATATCGTTAATTTCAACTTCCGATAATTTGTTATTTCGGCGCACACGACTTTTAATCTTCGAAGCATCCTCCTGAAGTTTGTCAAAAGCCTTCTCACTTCCATACTCCGAAATAGAAGAAATAAAAGAGGCCAAAAAAATCGCAATTACAATTCCAATAGTTTCATACCAATCAAAATCCTTAAACAAAAATAAAGTTTTAACCGCTAGCGCAATCAATAAAATTTTAATAATAGGATCTCCCAAAGCCCCAAGCAAATGCTTAATAAAACTATCCCTTTTTCCACCCAAAATTTCATTTGTACCATGTTCTTTTCTACTTATAACAACTTCTTCATCAGTTAAACCAGTTTTCATAGGCACCTCCTATCAAAACATATTAACCAACCATAATAGATATCACATTAACCATTCGACAAAATCCAAAGAACAAAAGCAAAAATAAATTTTCGCTTGTCTTACCTCACGGTAAGACTTTTCTACTTCATAGGAATCCTTGACTCCTCCATAGACCAGCATTGGATGGTCGCCACCCTAATTTATCTTATTTATGAAAATTTATTAAGCTTGTAGTTCTTTCATATATAGTTTTATTCCTTCGAATAATATATTCTCACTCGTATTATAATCTCTATCATGTTTACAATGACATTCTGGGCATTCCCATTTTCTTATACCTAAATCTTTAACTTTCTCATTTTTATATCCACATTTTGAACATATCTGACTACTTGGATAATATCTATCTATTTGAATTAGTTTTTTGTTTTTCCATTCACATTTATATTTAAGTACTCTTATTAGTTCTCCTAGTGGCGTGTTTGTTAAAGATTTAGCTATATGATGATTTTGGTACATGTTTTTTAAACTTAAGTTTTCTGTGATTATAATGTCATTTTCTTTGATTAGTTGATTTGTTATATTATGTATTAAATGTTTCCTTGCGTTTCTTATTTTCTGAAATAATCTTTGTATTTTTAGTTTTAGTTTATATCTGTTTTTACTTCCTTTTTGACTTCTTGATAGAGCTTTTTGTAATCCTTTTAATCTTTTGTTATAATTCTTTATTTCATTTTCTATCTTTTCATGATTTGATGTTATTACTAAGTCTTTTATTCCTAAATCTATTCCTATTATATTATTTGGAGTAAATACAGGTTTTATTAATTCCGCTTCTATTAATACACTTACATAGTATTTTCCTGCTTCTTTTCTGATAGTCGCACTTTTTATTATTCCGATTATTTTATCTAAATTTCTATATCCTCTTATTTTTACTTCTTTTAGTTTTGGTAAGGTTATTAATTTATTTTCTAAATCTAACTTTATACTATTATATTCTTTTCCTTTATAGGTACTTCTATTGTTATTTGTTTTATAACTATTATATTTATCTTTATTTTTAAATTTAGGATATCCTTTTCCATTATAAAGGTTTTTATAAGCATCTTCTAAATTAAAGATACTATTCCTTAAGGCACAACTATCACATTCTTTTAGCCATGGATATTCTTTAGTTAAAGAAGGTATTAACTTTATTAGTTCGTAAGCTGACTTACTTTTCTTTGTTTCTTTATGTTCTGTCATTTTATCATTTAAACAATAATTATATATAAATCTAGAATTACCTATTGTTTGGTTTATCATCCCTCTTTGTTTTTCATTTGGATATAATCTAAATACATAAGCTTTTAACATGATTATAACCCCCTTACCATCTACACCGATTGTAACATTTGGTTAATTTATTATAAAAATTAAGTATGACTTTCCTATTATACAAAAAAATGACCTATACAAGGCCATTTTCCTTAAGCAAATTATAAATACATGAATAACTTCGACGATTATAAAAATTACAAAACTTACGAATACTTACATTACTTTTTTTATAAAGTGCGATTATCTTTTGTTTTTCATCCTCGCTCATAACATTAGCCGGAACACGATTCTTATTACCATGTTCAAGCTTCGCAGTACCATTCATAACTTCCTTTTTCAATTTCAAAATATACTTAGGATGGTAACCAGTAAGTTCCGCAATTTCATTGTAAGTCAAAAAAGTCTTATTATTTAGTTTATCATTAATTAATTTTATAGCCTCTTTTTTATCTGCCATTTTATCACCCACTCATAACAATTAGTAATATTATACCACCTATCGCCCCATATATGTCAAACATTTCAGCAAAAAAGAGAAAAATTATTTCTCTTTTGATTTTTTACTAATTTTTTTAGCTTTATTTACAGCCATTTTAGCATTTAATTCCTTTTCTTTTCGTTTCTCCCTTCTGTCCTTTAAGAAACTAGTTACAAAAGTAAGTCCATTAAATCCTACAAAGAATAACAATAATACAATAACATCCTTAGTAAGTAAACTACTATTAATACTTACAAATGATTCTCTTAACAAATCAACAGAATAAGTCATAGGCATATAAGGATATATAGCTTGATATATTCCAGGCTCAGTTTGAACTGGGAAAGTTCCTCCACAAGATGCAAGCTGCGTAACTAAGAACACAAGAGATAAAAATTTACCAACATCTTTAAAATTAAAGAACAAGAACATAACAACAGCCAAGAATGCTCCTGAAATTAAAATACAAGAACCATAATATAAGAATATATTAGTAACCTTAAAGCCTAAGAATAATTGTAACAAGAACGCCAAAATAATAGCTTGAACAATACTAATAATATTGTAGTAAATTAAACGTTTACCACGATTTTCACTATTACGTCCTAAAACTTTAAATCTTTGATCAGGATCATAATAGAGACCCATTAAAATCAAAATTCCACCGACCCATAAAGATAAAGACATAAAATATGGAGAGAAGAAAGTACCATAATCCTTAACATCACCATAGTCATCTTCATGAATCTTAACAGGCGTTTTAGCAAAATTATCAAGACCAGTAAGTTCATCAGTTTGACTGCTTATTTCTTTAACTTTTTCATAGGTAGTATTTTTAACCGTAGCCACACCACTATTTAAAGTATTAGTCCCAGTAGATAAAGTATTAACGCCTTCATCTAATTTATCAATACCACTATTAATAAGTCCAGAACTAGAATTTAAAGTAGCTAAACCAGTATTAAGCTCAGAAATACCACCATAAACCTTGTTAGAACCATCTTTTAAAGCTCCAAGACCCGCTTGTAATTGATCAATACCACCTTTTAATTCAGTAAGACTAGAAACTCCGCTAGACATTTGATTAATACCACCATTAACCGCATTATTGCCATTAACTATAGTAGCAAGACCACCCTTTAATTGTTGTAACTTATTAACACCAGAAGCATCAGGTGTAGTTAATTGAGCAGCAATATTATAAATTTTCATTAAATCAGGATTACTCTTTAAAGATGGATTTGCATCCATATAAGCAACAATTCCTTGATAAGCAGCTAATGAATAATCAATAACCTCATCCGCATTCGTTTGATAATTATTTAACCCAGCAGTAACCTGATCACTACCATCCTTAAGCTCATTAACCTTACTAACTAAAGTTCCTAAACCTTCAGTCTTATTTTTTAAAGTAGTAGCGCCATCATAAGCAGTTTCAATACCATTATTTAAATCAGCATAAGAATTATATAAAGTACTAGCACCGTTAGCAAGTTTTTCTACACCATTATTAAAAGTTTTATAATTAGTAGATAAACTATTAACACCAGTCTTTAATTCTTTAGCACCATTATTTAACTTATTAGTACCATCATGAATAGTTCCAAGCGCATCGCTTATTTGCATAGTTTGAGCAGGTACACTTTGTAAATTATCAGTAAGTTTTAAAACAATTTCTTTATCCACACTACTTTGAAGTTCAGCCTGAATTTGATTAACTGCCGAAGTAATAATTTGTGAAGCTAAATAGTTAGTTTTACTATTTGGCGTAAAATTAATTACCGCAGGTTTTCTATCTTTTTTTTCAGCATTATTCAAAGAACTAGAAAAATCTTTAGGAATTTCAATAATCGCAAAATATTCCTTATCAACTAAGCCCTTTTCAGCCTTTTCCTTACTTACAACCTTAAAATCAAAAGTATCCTTTTCTTTAAGCGTATCAACAAGTTCTTGACCTTTACAATTTTCCTTACACTCATCTAAGTTAACTAAAGCAACTGGAACCTTATTTAATTCATGATAAGGATCCCAGAAACCTTTCAAATAAAATAAACTGTAGATAAGTGGAAGAATAATAATTCCTAATATAACCATTAATTTCATCATTTGGCTATCACGTTTAATTTTTTTCATCTAATTTCCCCCTAACTAAATAAACCATTTTCCAAAACAGCCATAATATTATCAGCCACTTCCTCCTTATTCAAAGGTTTATTCCAATCAAATATAAGTGCAATATAAACTTTATAAATAATAAATGCAGTCATATCAGGATCACAAGTCTTTACATAACCATCTTCAATAGCTTTTTCTAACCTAATCTTAATTTCTTCACGAAATGCCTTTTCCATAATATAAGTACATTCATCAGCAATCTTAAGTCTAGATTTTTCACTTTCTTTATAAAATGCATTTAATAACCTTGAATTAGTACGATATTCAACTAACATCATAAGTAAATCATGAATTCTAGCGCCAAAAGGTTTATCACTTTCATCTATCTTCACAAGCATATCTCGCATTTTATTAAGTTCTTCATATAAAAAATACTTAATTAAATCATTTTTATCCTTAAAATAACTATAAATTGTTCTCTTAGTAACACCAGATACCTTAGCAATTTCATCCATACTTACTTGCTTATATCCTTTATTACTAAATAATTCACGTGCTGTATCAATGACCTGTTCCCTTTTCTTACTCATACTTGCACCTCACAAAGTATACTAAATTACTAAAAAAGTATACCAATATAGTATATGCCTAAATTCGACAAATGTCAACTTTATATTTTATATATTAAAGAATAACTTTAAATTAATAAATTAAAAAGGAAAAAGTAAAAATTTTGCAAAATAAAAAGGAAACCTTATTTACATAAAGTTTCCTTTAATAAATTAAAAGATTATTTTAAATCCTCTATTGCTTCTTTAGTTAAACCAGTAACTTCTGATATTAAATTAATATCTATTCCTTTATCAAGCATATTCCTTGCTATTTCTATTTTTTCTTGTTTTGCGCCCTGTTCAAGACCCCTACTATGCATTGTATTCGCCCATATCTCATGTTCATTCTCTATCGCTATCT
>CANRSQ010000041.1 GCA_947642475.1 uncultured Mycoplasmatota bacterium | reverse complement strand
AAGCTACTGACAAAGTAAACAACAAAGGTACATATAAAATAAGTGATGATAATTTGCAAAAAGCATATCAACAAATATATGAAATTTTAACAACTGGTCACCAAAGACTTTTAAAAAAGCAAGAAAATCTTTTAACAAATATTTTAGACAGGACATATCCAGTAGGTAGTATTTATATAACCACAGATGGTACAAATCCAAGTGAAACAATAGGAGGAACTTGGGAAGAATATGGAAAAGGAAAAACATTAATCGGAGTAGATACCAGTGATACGAATTTTAATACAGTAAACAAAACTGGCGGAAGTAAAACAAGCACACTTGCAGTAACTAATTTACCAAGTCATACACATTCAATTCCGGCTTTATCAGGGACAGCTGCAAGTGCTGGTGCCCATACACATACAAGAGGTACTATGAATATTGGAGGTACTTTTCAAGTTCGCGGGTTGATGGGTGGAGCTGATAATGTAATGGGGTATACAGGAGCTTTTTCAAGAACTGTTGATAATTGGTCAGGCGCGCATTCTGTATTATCAACAAAATCTGTAAATCCTGCTACTCGTGATACTGTAACATTCGATGCTAGTAAAAATTGGACAGGAGCAACTTTATCAAACGGTGCACATACTCATACAGTAACAACAAAGGCATCAAACACAGATAGTATAGGAAGTGGGACCTCATTTACAAACTTACAGCCATATATAACTGTATATATTTACAAAAGAACTAGTTGAAAGGAATGAATTTATTATGAAAAAGTTAATAGTAATTATTTTATCTATTTGTCTTTTTATAGAAAGTGAAAATGCAATGACTTTGGAAGAACAACTAATAGAATTAAAAAATAATTATAAAGAACTGGATATAAAAATAGAAAACGTAGAAAATAGTATATTAAATAAAACATATCCGATAGGTAGTATATATGAAACAACAACATATTCGACTGTCGCTGAAGTAAATAACGCTTTAGGAGGAACTTGGGAAGTATATGGATCTGGAAAAACATTAGTTGGTGTAGATGCAAATGATAGTAACTTTAGTACGGTGAATAAAACTGGTGGTAATTCTTCTACTACTTTATCTGTATCAAATTTACCTAGTCATACACATTCAATTCCGGCTTTATCAGGAACAGCTGCAAGTGCTGGTGCCCATACACATACAAGAGGTACTATGAATATTGGAGGTACTTTTCAAATTCGTGGATTAATGGGTGGTGCTGATAATGTAATGGGATATACAGGTGCTTTTTCAAGAACTGTCGATAATTGGTCAGGCGCTCATTCTGTATTATCAACAAAATTTGTAGATCATGCTACTCGTGATACTGTAACATTCGATGCCAGTAAAAATTGGACAGGCGCAACCTCATCAGATGGCGCCCATACACATACAGTAGCTACAACTGCTAATACATCTGGAAGTACAGGAAGCGGAACATCATTTACTAATTTGCAACCATATATAACTGTATACATGTATAAGAGGGTAGCATAATGAAGAAAATAATAATTCCAATAACAGTTTTCTCAATAATATTAACAATAATAATTGTAGTAATAATTAATACAGATAATAAAGAAAAAGAATCTAATATTAAAAATATAAAGGCGACTACTGAAACATTTACTTTAACTGATAATGGAACAGAAATAGAAGTAAAACTTGAAAATAAAAATGAAGATAGTGTAGAAATAAAAGATGTAGAAGCTACATTATATAATACAGAAAATAAAAAAATAACTACATTAAACTATAATAAAGAAGTTACTATTAAAAAAGACAAAATAATAAAAATAACATCCAAAGAAAAGTATCCAGAAACCGCTAATATTAAATATAAAATTAATAATTAAAACAGAAAACTTACAAAATGTAAGTTTTTTAAATGCAAAAATAAAAAGCCTTATATAAATAAGACTTTCATAATCATAAATGGCGGAGTAGGAGGGATTTGAACCCTCGCGCCAGTTGCCCGACCTACACCCTTAGCAGGGGCGCCTCTTCAGCCTCTTGAGTACTACTCCATATGACTTACGAATATAATTTTACCGAAAATATAACCATATGTCAAGCAATATTTTGTCTTATTTTAGTTATTTATACTTTGACTTTTTCCAAAAAAGTGTTAAAATACAAAATATTATATAAAAAGGGGGATTTTAAAATGATTGCCATAACAAAAATATTTAAAAAAGCAAATAAACAATTAAAAGAAAAAGCAGATGAACAAAACGGCATAAATCTAGATGCAATAACTTCAAGAAAAATAAAATTAATAGAAGAAATCAAAAAACAAGCAGCTGGAGATCAAATCAAAAGAATAAATTATAAAGTTTGGTTAAGCCAATTTGAAATGATTGTCACATACTTATATGAAAATCCAGGACAAACCCTAACCGACATAACCAATAATACAATTCCTGAAATAAATGCTAGATCTGTTATTTCTAGTTGGCGTGCCAAAAAGACCAAAGGGAAATTACCACCTTTCCAAGAAGAACTTATAAACATGATAGGCTTTGAAGAATACTGCGCACAAATGGAACAAAAAACTACAAAAACAAAAATAAAATAGTCATTTAACCACACCAAATCACCAAAATCAAATATACAATAATAAGGTGATTTAAATGAAATTCATAAAACAATTAATAATAACAATAAAAGAAAAAGATCCAGCCATCAAAAGTACCCTAGAAGCCTTTCTATATCCCAGTTTTAAAGCCCAGCTTAGACATAAAGTAGCCAAATACTTCTATAATAAAAAACACTACTTTATTGCTAGATACATAACCGAAAAAACAAAACGAAAAACTGGAATCGAAATACACCCAGGCGCCACATTAGGAAAAGGTGTCTTCATCGACCATGGAACCGGTGTAATAATCGGACAAACCGCCATAATAGGCAATAACGTTACTATCTATCATGGAGTAACACTTGGTGGAACAGGCAAAGAAACCGGTAAAAGACATCCAACCATTGAAGATAATGTCTTTATCGGATCAGGAGCTAAAATATTAGGTAATATAACCATCGGAGAAAATTCCAAAATAGGCGCGAACGCCGTAGTTCTAAAAAACGTAAGACCAAACACCACAGTTGTTGGAATTCCCGCAAAAGAAGTAAAACATAAATAGGTACATGCAGTTCCTATTTTTCTTTTTTCGAATATAAAAAAATAGAAAGGAGAAAAAATATGGAATATAGAGGAATAGATATTTCAAAATATCAAGGTAATGTCGACTTCAAAAAAGTCAAAGATACTGGAATTCAGTTCATCATAGCTAGAATAGGTTATGGTATGTATGAAAACCAAAAAGACCCAAAATTTGAAGAAAATTATAAAGGCGCCATCGAAAATAATCTTCCAGTAGGTGTGTATTTATATTCTTATGCCCTAAGTGTAGAAGATGCCGAAAAAGAAGCCGATGTTTGCCTAAAATGGCTTAATAAAAGAAGACTAAATTTACCAGTTTATTATGATATCGAAGATAAATCACAAGAAACACTATCAAAACAAACCCTTACAGATATGTGCACCGCCTTCTGCAGAAAAATAGAAAAAGCCGGTTATTGGGCTGGTGTATATGCTAATAAATATTGGCTTACTACCCATTTAGATAGTAAAACACTAGAAGATAAATTCACCATCTGGGTCGCACAATATAATGATCAAAATACCTATAAAGGTAAATATGATATGTGGCAGTATACATCAAACGGTAAAGTAAACGGCATAAATGGCAACGTTGACATGAATATTTTATATCGTGATATATTTTCAGATAGAAATGGAAATGACAATGAAGAAAACCCACAACCAACACTACCAAATTTAAGCAATTATAAAGGTGATTCAATAGTAGACGCCCTAAAAAGCGTTGGCTACGATTCCTCGTTTGAATCAAGAGCTAAACTATATAAAGAAGCCGGCTTTAATGATTACTACACAGGAAGTGCCGTTCAAAACATAAATCTGCTAAGAAGATTGCAAGGTAACTATCAAAGTGACTATTATCCAAAAACAACCTATAAAGGATTCTCACTAGTAGACGGTCTAAAAAGCATCGGCGTAGATAGTTCATTTAACAATAGAACCAAAATCGCTAATAAAAATGGAATTAAAAAATATACAGGATCAATTTTCCAAAATAATAAACTGCTTAACCTATTAAAACAAGGAACTCTAAAAAGAGCATAAAACAAAAAAAGGCAATTACTAGATAATTGTCTTTTTCTAATTTAATAAATAAATCCCTAAATTTAAATAGCTCGCAAACAAAATCCATAATAAATAAGGGATTTGTAAATAAGCTGCCACTTTATCAATTTTATAAAAACGAATAATCATCAAAATAACTAAAACAACTAATAAAACAATCCAAATAAACGAAAATAAACGCCATTTAAATACAAAGAAAATTATACTCCATAAAGCATTCACACCCAACTGAATATAATAAATAATAGGCACAAATTAAAATTCATAAGAACCTCCTATTAAATATTATTATAAAAAAAGAAAAATATTATACACGTTTGATTTTTAAGAAATGAAACTGTATAATAAAAACAAGGTGATAGAAATGAAAAACATATTAATTATTGAAGATGAAGAAAAAATCAGAGAAGAATTAAAGAACTTTTTAGAAAATAACGGTTATAAAGCATCACTAATCACAAACTTCGAAAACACCGAAGAAGAAATATTAAAAACAAATGCCGATTTAATATTATTAGACATAAATATTCCAAATCAAAATGGCATGTACTTATGTAAAGAATTAAGAAAACAAATAAAAACACCAATTATAATTGTTACAAGTAGAAATACCGAAATCGATGAACTACTATGCATGAATTACGGTGCTGATGACTTCATCACAAAACCATATAACCCACAAATATTACTCGCTCATATAGAAGCTGTATTAAAAAGATTTACGCCAAATGCAAATACATATATAACATACCAAAATATAAAAGTAATACCCGCTAAAAGCGTTATTAAAACCGAAACTGAAGAAACCCCACTTTCAAAAAACGAATTAAAAATATTTACATACCTTTTAAACAAAAGAGGCATAATAGTTTCAAGATATGAACTAATGGATTACTTATGGAATAGTGAAGTATTTATCGACGACAATACCTTAACCGTAAACATAACAAGACTAAGAAAAAAACTAGAAGATATTGGCCTAGAAAACGTCATCGAAACTAGAAGAGGACAAGGGTATATAATATTATGAAATTTATAGACTATTTAAAAGATAAAATACTTCCATTAATCTTAGTAAACTTACTAGTAATTATAATCTTCCTAATTTTATTCGCCCTAAAATGTAATGGATGGATAATCTTTGATATTATATTTTTAATATATCTTTCATTCACTATTTCACTAATATTTGATTACTACAAACGAAAAACATTTTATAATAAAACCCTAAAACTATTAGAAAACATCGATAATCAAAATTTAATCCACGAAATACTTCCAAGCATAACATTTATAGACGCCAAAATCCTAAAAGACATCCTATATAAAACCAATAAATACAAAATAGAAAGAATAAATGAATATAAATATAAACAGGAAAATTTCAAAGAATATATTGAAATGTGGGTCCACGAAATAAAAACACCAATCGCCTCAGCCATGCTAACAATATACAACAACCAAAGTAAATTATCAGACGATATAAAAACAGAGCTCGATAAAATAGAAGATTATATCCAGCAAGTCCTTTTCTACACTAAAAGTGAAACCGCAAACAAAGATTATATAATCAAAAAAGTTTCATTAGAAAGCATAGTAAATAAAATAATATTAAAACACAAAGGGGACTTTCTTCTAAAAAAAATAACCCTAGAACTAAAAGATTTAAATATAGAAGTAAACACCGATACAAAATGGCTAGAATTTATTTTAGATCAAATAATTAATAATAGTATCAAATACACCGAAGAAAACCCCAAAATAGAAATCTATGCCAAACAAAATAAAAACGATATAAAATTAATTATCAAAGATAACGGTATCGGTATCATCCCAAACGACTTACCTAGAGTATTTGATAAAGGCTTTACCGGAACTAATGGTAGAAAAAAATATAATTCAACCGGAATAGGTCTTTACCTAACAAAAAAACTATGTGATAAATTAGGTCATCAAATAAATATAGCCAGCGAAAAAGGAACCGAAGCCACAATCACATTTCCATTAAGTTCATACACAAATGATCTAAAAAAATAAAGCCTTACAAATTTGTAAGGTTTTGTAATGAAAATGAATTGTTAAAAAATATACCCTATATTATAATTAAAAGCGAAAGGGATGATAATATGGAAGACATTTTAAAAATAAGTAATGTAGAAAAATATTACGGAAATAAAAGCAATTTAACTAAAGCCGTAGACAATATAAGCTTTAGTGTAAAAGAAGGAGAATTTGTTGGAATTATGGGTGCTTCAGGCTCAGGAAAAACAACACTACTTAATTGTATCGCCACAATCGATAAAGTAACATCAGGACACATCATTATCGATAAAACAGACGTAACCGAATTAAAAGGAAACAAACTAAATAAATTTAGAAGAGAAGATCTAGGATTTATTTTCCAAAACTTTAACCTTTTAGATACCTTAACTGCCTATGAAAATATCGCACTCGCACTAACAATCCAAAAAGTAAATGCAAAAGAAATAGATAAAAGAGTTAAAGAAATAGCTGAAACTTTAGGAATTACTCACGTATTAAATAAATACCCATACGAAATGAGTGGGGGAGAAAACCAAAGAATCGCTTCAGCTAGGGCCATCATCACAAATCCAAAATTAATTCTAGCCGATGAACCAACCGGTGCCTTAGATAGTAAATCAGCTAGACAACTATTAGAAACATTTGAATACTTAAACAAAGATTTAAAAGCCACAATCCTCATGGTAACCCACGATGCCTTTACCGCAAGTTATTGCAATCGTATTTTATTCATCAAAGATGGAAAAATCTTTAACGAACTTATTAAAGGAAATGATACAAGAAAAGAATTCTTCGATAAAATCATCGATGTAGTTACACTTTTAGGAGGAGATTTAAACGATGCTCTTTAAACTATCATTAAAAAACATTAAAAAAAGTTTCAAAGATTATGCCATCTACTTTTTAACCCTCATCCTCGGTGTTGCCATATTCTATGTCTTTAATGCCATGGAATCACAACAAGCAATGATGGATATGAATGAAACAAAAAAACAAATCCTAGATTTAATGAATAATCTTTTAGGAGGCGTTTCCATCTTTGTTTCATTTGTCCTAGGATTCTTAATAATATATGCCAATAAATTCCTAATCAAAAAACGTAAAAAAGAATTCGGTATATATATGACCCTAGGTATGGGTAAAAGCGGGATGTCAAAAATGTTATTAATAGAAACAATTCTAATTGGCTTAATTTCATTAGCTGCAGGACTATTAGTTGGAATATTTGCCTCACAATTAATGAGTGTAATAGTCGCAAAAATGTTTGAAGCCGACATGACATCATATGCCTTTACTTTTTCAAGTGAAGCCCTAATAAAAACAATAATTTACTTTGGAATAATGTATTTATTAGTAATGATTTTAAATACCTTTATAATTTCAAAATATAAACTAATAAATCTTATAAACGCATCAAAACAAAATGAAAGGGTGAAAATCAAAAATCCCTTCATATCAATTCTTGTATTTGCTATTTCAATAGCTATATTAGGTTTCGCTTACTATCAAGTTACCGAAAACATCATGAATTTAGAATTTAGAGAATTTATAGGTTGCATCGCCCTAGGAATAATCGGAACAATAATGTTCTTCTATGGTGTATCTGGTTTTATTTTAAGATTAGTTCAAATTAATAAAAAACTCTACCTTAAAGGACTAAACATGTTTGTCTTAAGACAAATAAATAGTAAAATCAATACAACCGTATTTTCAATGAGTGTTATATGTATTTTATTATTCTTTACAATAACAATATTCTCAACCGCTATGAGCTTAAATCAAGTAGCTAAAAAAGATTTAAAAGAATTGACTCCAATGGATTTACAAATTAAAGAGTATACTGGAGAAAATGAAACAAGAACACTACAAAAAGTTTTAACCGATAGCGGATTAAACATGAACGACTTAAAAGATAATATAGAAGTAAATGAATACTTAATCGATACAGTACTTACAAAAGATGTACTAGGAAAAGAACTAGCAAACAAAAATATGGCAGAATTTAAATATCACCTAGAAATGCCAGAAACAATAATGAGTATTTCCGATTATAATAAAGTTGCCAAAACCTATGGAAAAGAAACATTTACCCTAAACGATGATGAATATTTAGTTACCGCCGATTATGAAGACATGGTAAAATATCGTAATGAAGCCTTAGAAAACGGAGTAACTATTACTATAAATGGAAAAACATATAAGCCAAAATACAATGAAGTAAAAGATGGATTCGTTGACATGGGAGCAAATCATTCCAATACTGGTATATTTATTTTCCCAGATAAAGCCCTAGAAAATATAAAACCTGCACACCGCCTCTTAATGGCAAACTATAATACAAATGATGATGACGAATATCAAAAAATAGAAGAAAAAATATCCGATATCAGTGTAGACAATATAGCCATAGGATTTTATACAAAAAACGGAATATATGATTCAGCCATCGGAATAGGGGCCATAGTAACATTCATTGGACTTTACTTAGGAATAATATTCTTAATTTCCTCAGCTGCAATTCTAGCATTAAAAGAACTATCAGACTCATCAGATAATAAAGAAAGATACAATACCCTAAGAAAAATAGGCGCTGATGAAAAAATGATAAATAAATCATTATTTAAACAAATAGGAATCTTCTTCTTAGCGCCACTATTACTCGCAATAATCCACTCAATATTTGGAATAAAATGTGCAAATCTAATGTTATCAGCTTTTGGCAAATCAGGAATGCTTACATCAATAATTATGACCGCAATACTTATAATTATAATATATGGTGGTTACTTCTTACTTACATATTTATCAAGTAAAGAAGTAATCAAAGAACGTGAATAGAAAGACCTAATGGTCTTTTTTTGATATTCCTACAAGCTTACCACTACAAAATATG
>CANRSQ010000040.1 GCA_947642475.1 uncultured Mycoplasmatota bacterium | reverse complement strand
TTTTTTTCTTTTTTTGGTAAAGACTTTAAATCGATTTTATAGTATAATGGTAATACGAGGTGAAAGTGATGGATTATTTATTCAAAAAACTAACAGAAAATATTAAATCACATTCTAATGTTGTAATTATGACACATAAGCATCCTGATTTAGATGGGATGGGAAGTGCGATTGCTTTATCAAAAATAATTGAAAGTTTTAAAAAAGATTGTTATGTTGTTTTTCCTGATGATAAGGTAACTTGTTCTTTAGATAAAGGAATTAAATTACTTAACAATAACAATATTAATATTAATTTTAAAACTTATTCTGAGGTTTTAGATGTAATAAATGAAAATACATTACTTATTGTTTTGGATACGCAAAAACCTACGCTTGTTCAAAATAGTGAATTATTAGATAAAATAAAAGATATTTTTGTAATTGATCATCATACTAATAGTTCTGAACACATTTCTAACACAGTTTTTGAGTATATTAATTCTACTAAATCAAGTATTGTGGAAATAATTACTGAATATTTGGTTTATTTAAATAAAACTTTAGATCCAAATATTATTACTGTTATGTCAGCAGGAATGGAAGTTGATACTCATTCTTATAGCTTAAAAACAACTGAAAATACTTTTAAAATGGCTGGTATTTTGACTAGAATGGGTGCGGATCCTATTTTAAAGAAAGAAATTTTAAAGGAAGCTAAAGATGATGTTGTTAGAAGAAATGATTATATAAAAAATAGTTATTTTATTAGAGATGGTTATTTATTATGCGATATTGGTGATGATATGCATGACAATGTTGATTTAGCTATTTTAGCTGATGAGCTTTTAAGATTTGATGAAGTTGGTGTTTCTTTTGTTGTTGGCAAATTAAACAATGGCAATGTTGGTGTTAGTGCACGTTCTATGGGTAAAGTGAGTGCGGCTGTAATTATGAGTGCGATTGGTGGCGGAGGTCATGTTACTGATGCAGCTGCGCAATTTACGGATAAAACTAATGCTGAAGTTATTGAAATGATAAAAAAAGTAGTCATGGAGGGATAAAATGCGTGTAATACTTTTAGAAGATGTTAAAAAGCAAGGTAAAAAGGGACAAACGATTAATGTTAAAGATGGTTATGGTAATTATTTAATTACTAACAATTTAGCTGTTTTAGAAACTAAGGGTAGTAAAGCAGTTTTAGATAAACAAAATAGGGATGCTAAAGAGGCTGAAGATAAATTAATTAAAGAATGTAACAAAGTTAAAGAAAAACTTGCAAAAATAACTTTAGATTTTAAAGTTAATGTTGGTAAAGGTGATCAAGTATTTGGTTCTGTAAGTACAAAACAAATTGCAAGTGAATTAAAAAAGATGGGAATTGATATTGATAAACGTAAAATTAAAATTGACGTTCCTATAAATACTTTGGGAATTACAGAGGTTGATATTGAACTTCATAAAGATGTGATTGCTAAGGTAAAAGTGCATTTAGTAAAATAGGTGATAGTATGAATGAAAGAGTTATGCCCCATAATATTGATGCTGAACAGGCTGTTTTGGGTTCAATGTTTTTAAGTAAATACGCTTTAGAAAAAGCCTTAGAGGAAATGACTAAAGAACGTTTTTACTTGGAATCTCATGGTAAAATTTTTGATGTTATTAAGTATTTAGCGGAAAAAGGAAATCCAATTGATATTACTACTGTAACAGCTGAGCTTGATAAAAGAAAAATTTTAGGTTCTGTTGGTGGGGTTGAATATTTAACGGAAATTATAAATTGTGTTCCGACAGCGGCTAATGTAGATTATTATTTAAAAATTGTTGAAGAAAAGTTTTTAAGAAGAACTTTAATTGAGACGGCTACTAAAATAGCTGGTGATGGATTTGGGTCTACTGATAATATTGGCGATATTTTGGATGATGCTGAGAAGCAAATGCAAAATGTTGTTAAAAACAGAATGGGGACTGAATTCAGAACTATTCAAGATGTTTTATTTAAGGCTCAAGCTGATTTGGAGGAACTTTCAAAACAAAAGGGTGAAATTACTGGTATTCCAACTGGCTTTTATGATTTGGACAGAATTACTAAGGGGTTGCATCCTAATGAATTAATTATTGTGGCTGCTCGTCCGGCAATGGGTAAAACTGCGTTTGCTTTGAATTTGGCTACTAATATGGCGGTTAATGCTAAGAAAACTGTTGCTTTATTTAATATGGAAATGGGCGCTGAACAATTAATTAGTAGAATGCTTGCTTCGGTTGGTCAAATTGATATGGGAAAAATTTTGACTGGTAAACTTGAGCATCAAGATTGGAAAAGAGTTAATGAATCAATTAGTAGACTTGCGGATACTAAAATTTTTATAGATGATACTCCAGGAATGACGGTAAGTGAAATTCGTGCTAAATGTCGTAGACTTGCTAATTCTAGCGATGGACTTGATGTTGTTATTATCGACTATTTACAACTTATTAGTGGTGGTGCTAAGTATGCTGGACAAAGACAACAAGAGGTATCTGAAATTTCACGTTCTTTAAAGACTATGGCGATGGAACTTGGTATTCCTGTTATTGCGCTTGCGCAACTTTCTCGTAGTGTTGAAGGTCGTGAGGATAAGAGACCATTACTTTCTGATTTGAGGGAGTCTGGATCTATCGAACAAGATGCGGATATTGTATCTTTCTTATACCGTGATGATTATTATAATAAGGAAGCAGCAATTGATGAAAATACTAGTAAAAGTGAATTTATTATTGCTAAGCACCGTAATGGACCAACAGCTACTGTTGATTTAGTGTTTAAGAGAAATACTAGTTCCTTCTTTAATATGGAACGTAATAGTGAGTAGGTGATGAAATGAAAAAATTATTTGCTATTGTTGTAATCGCAATGATTTTATCGGGGGTATGTGTATTAGGATTTGAGGCTAAGAAAACACCAGTTCCTAATAATTATTATCAAGTATTTTTAAATGATAAGCTTTTGGGTACGATTACTGATAAGGCTAAACTTGAAGAATATATTGATAATAATGGACAATATTTTAAAAATAAATATAAAGTAGACAAGATTTATGCACCTACTGGTTTGCAGATTAAAAAGGTAACTACTTTTTCTGGTGATGTGGATTCTGTTTCTGATATTTATAAGAAAATAAATAAAGATGCATCTTTTACTATTCAAGGTTATGAAATGACAATTAAGCCAAAAAATGATGATGATAGTGAAAAAAAGAAACCTACAAAGATTAATGTTTTGAAGAAAGATACTTTTAAAAAGGCAGTAACTAATTTAATTGATACTTATGTGGGAAAGGATGCTTATCAGCATTATTTAGATGATGACCAACCTAAGATAGAAACAACTGGAGAAACTATTGAAAATGTTTATGTTGAAGAGGATATTACCGTAAAGGAAACAAAGATTCCAACTGATGAAAAAATATTTACAGATGTTAATGAGTTAACTAAATATTTAATGTATGGTGATGAATCTAAGGAAAGTATTTATGATGTTAAGGCTGGAGATACTATTGAAAGTGTTGCTTTTGCAAACAAGGTAAACCCTGAGGAATTATTATTAGCTAATGATACTTTAACAAGTAGAACTAATTTATTATATCCTGGTCAACAGCTTAAAATTGCAGAGACTAATCCTAAAATAAGCATTGTCGAAGAAAGTTATGTAGTTGAAGATGTTGAAAGTAGATTTAAAACTGAAGAGAAATATGATAGTTCACTTTTAATGGGGGATGATAAAGTAACTCAAGAAGGTCAAAATGGTCTTGATAGGGTATCACAAAAGGTTAAAGAGATTAACGGTGAAATTGTTTATGTAGATCCACAAGGTAAACAGGTTTTAAAATCTCCTGTTAATAAAATTATTTTAAAGGGAAGTAAATATGTTTCTGGTGTTGGAAGCCTTACTAACTGGGGATGGCCAACTGATAGTGGTTGGAGAATGAGTAGTGGTTATGCTTATCGTAATAGTCCTGTTGGTAGAGGCCGTGAATTACATACTGGTCTTGATATTAGTGGTACTGGTTATGGCTCTAAGATTTATGCGACTAACAATGGTGTTGTTATGATTGCTGAACGTCATTATAGTTATGGAAACTATGTTGTTATTAATCACAATAATGGTTATATGACTCTTTATGCTCATATGTCTAAAATTGCGGTTAAAAAAGGCCAAAAAGTAGCTCGTGGGCAAGTTATTGGATATGTTGGTTGTACTGGAGATTGTACTGGACCACATGTTCATTATGAAGTTTGGAAGGGTTCTAAATGGAATCATATTAATCCGGCAGTTCTTTATCCTGGTGGTTACAGATAATGAAAGTTTGTGTTTTGGCTAGTGGAAGTAAGGGGAACTGTGCTTATGTTGAAACTGGCGGAACTAGATCTTTGATTGATATTGGTATGAGCTGCGGGTATATTGAAAAATCTTTAAGAGACATTGGGGTTGAACCTTCTTCGATCGAAAGAATATTTTTGACCCACACGCACACAGACCACGTTAATGGTCTGCGTGTTTTTCTTAAAAAATATGGCTCTACTGTTTATTTTACTGAAAAGATGGATGAAGAACTTGGAATGTTAATTGATAATTATGTTTATATGGATGGTGAAGTGGAAATATCTGATTTAAAGGTTATTCCTATTAAAACTTCGCATGATGTGGCTGATTCTAATGGGTATGTATTTATTTCCGAAGGTAAATCGCTTATGTATATGACTGACACTGGTTATATTAATGTTCGTAATTATAATAAGTTAAAAAATCATGACATGTATGTTTTGGAAAGTAATCACGATACGACTATGCTTATGGAGGGAAAATATCCTTATCATTTGAAACAACGTATTTTAGGCGATAAAGGTCACTTATCTAATAAAGATTGTGCTTATTATTTATCACAGTTTACGACCGAAAAGACTAAAAATGTTATTTTAGCCCATTTAAGTGAAGAAAATAACTGTCCAGAAAAGGCTATAGAGGCTTATTATAAAACTTATGAAAAATGTGGCAAAAAGCCGCCTAGATTATTAGTGGCTACACAAAAGGAAAGAACGGAAGTTATTGAATTATGATTAAGATTATATGTGTTGGAAAAATTAAGGAAAAATTTTATAGGGATGCGATTGAGGAATATTGCAAGCGTTTATCTAAATATACAAAATCCCAAATTATTGAAGTTATGGATGAAGCTAATACTGAAAAGGCGCTTAGCGTTGAAGCTTCTAGAATAAGAAAGTATATTAAGGATAATGATTATGTTATTACGATGGAAATTGATGGTAATATGCTTTCTTCTATGGAACTTGCTTCTAAAATTTCTAAAATTTTTATTAATTATTCTAATATTGTTTTTGTTATTGGTGGGTCTTATGGTCTTGCTGATGAAATAAAAAAACGCAGTAATTATGCTTTATCTTTTTCTAAAATGACTTTTCCACATCAATTGTTTAGGGTTATTTTACTTGAACAAATATATCGTAGTTTTAAAATAAATAATAATGAAAATTATCATAAGTGAATATTTTTTGATAAATCTACCCAATATGAGATAGGAGGGTAGATTTTTTATGAAGAAAACTATTATTTTATTATTATTTATATGTGGATTTTATTTTGTTATTTCTGATGTTTTGGCTAAAAATATAGAAATTCCTGAGGATGCGATTAGAATTAGGGTTGTTCCTAATAGTAATTCTGATTTGGATCAGGAGATTAAGGGTAAGGTTAAGGATGAATTAGAAACGTCTATGTATAATTTACTTAAGGATACTAAAAATAGTGATGATGCCCGAAAGAAAATTGAGGATAATTTAGATAGTATTAAAGCTGGTGTGGGTGGTGTTTTAGAAAGAGAGAAATATGATAAGAATTATGAGGTTAATTTTGGTTTAAATTATTTTCCGGAAAAAGAATATAAGGGCGTTAAATATGAAGAAGGGTATTATGAATCTTTATTAGTTACGCTAGGTGAAGGTAAAGGTGATAATTGGTGGTGTGTGTTATTTCCTCCTTTATGTTTGATTGAGGCTGAGGAAAGTACGGATGTTGAATATAAGTCTTTGGCTAAGGAACTTATCGATAAATATTTATAGTAATAATAGTGCTTTCTTATAATAATATTTTATAGGAGGCATTCTTATGGAATTATTATTGGTATTGATGGTGGCAGTTAGTTTAAGTATGGATGCTTTTTCTTTATCTTTGGCTTATGGAACTTTAGGTATTCCTAGAAGGCAAATATTACTTTTATCTTTTATTGTTGGGTGTTTTCACTTTTTTATGCCGATAATTGGGATGTTTATAGGTTCTAGCATTTTAAATATTATAGGTATTAATCCTGATATAATTGTTTTTATGGTTTTATTTGTGATTGGGGTTCAAATGATTTTTGAATCTTTTAGTCAAAAAGATGAGTTAAAGGTTATGAAAACGATTGAATTATTTTTATTTGCGTTTGCGGTGAGTATTGATAGCTTTTCTGTTGGTTTAACTTTGACGAATATTAGTAATAATTATATATTTTCGGCGTTTATATTTGCTTTATGTAGTATGTTTTTTACTTTTATTGGTTTATTATTAGGTAATAAAATCGAAAAATTAGTCGGAAAAATTTCGACAATAATTGGTGGGGTAGTTTTGGTATTAATTGGGGTATTTTTTGCATTTTAATGTAAAGTAATTGTCTAGTATAATTACTTTTTTTGTTGTTATAATTTGATTGCTTTATTAATCGACAATGTTTTTTCTTTGAAAACTGTATTTATTAAGGTATAATAAAGATAGTTTTAACAAGTTTTGTATGTTAGTGACATAAGTTAATATAGAATGAGAGTGATAATATGGAAGTTTTAAAAATAAAGGGCGGTAATAAACTTAGTGGTACTATTGAAATTGGTGGCGCTAAAAACAGTGCAGTGGCGTTAGTACCGGCAGCTATTTTGTCAGATAAAGTTGTAATAAAGAATGTTCCTAATATTTCTGATATTGAATCTTTGAAAATTATTTTAAATTATTTAGGTGCTGGTTTTTCTAAAAATGGTGACGAACTTATTATTGAGTCTGTTAATATGGAAAATAAACCTATAACTTTAGAATATTCGAAAATGCTTAGGGCTTCTTCTTATTTTATGGGGGCGTTACTTGGAAAATATAAGCATGCTGAAATGTATTTTCCTGGGGGATGCTCAATTGGGGAGAGACCGATTGATTTACATTTATCTGGTTTTGAGGCTTTAGGTGCAACTATAACTTGTGAAGGTGATAAATATATTATCGATGCTGATAAATTGATTGGGGCGGATATTAATCTTAGGTTTGCTAGTGTGGGTGCAACTATTAATATTTTACTTGCTTCTGTTTTAGCTGATGGGAAAACTACAATTAGAAATGCGGCGAGGGAACCTGAGGTTGGAAATGTTATTGATTTATTGAATGATATGGGCGCTAAAATTACGGGTAAGGATACTGATTTATTAGTAATTGAAGGGGTCAAAAGTTTAAGTGGCGGAAGTGTTAAGGTTATTCCTGATAGAATTGAAGCTGGTACGTATATAATTGCTGGTGTGATGAATGGTGAAAATTTAAAAATAAGTAATGTTATTCCTGAACATTTTGCTAGTTTAACTGATAAACTTTTAGAAATGGGTGCGGATATTGAAATTTTTGATGATTATGTGGTGACTAATAAAGTTCCTAATTTGAAGCCAGTTGATATTGTTACTGAGGTGTATCCTGGATTTCCTACTGATTTACAGCAGCCAATAACTTCTTTGCTTACTTTAGCGGATGGAACTAGTACAGTAAAGGAACTTATTTATGAAAATAGGTTTCAAAATGTTCCTTATTTGGTTCAAATGGGAGCAGATATTGAGGTTTCTGAAAGAGAACTTAGGGTAAATGGTCCGGCTAAATTATTGGGATGTGAAGTTATTACGACTGACTTAAGAGCTGGGGCAGCGCTTATTTTGGCGGCTTTAAGTGCGGAAGGTGAAACCACAATTAAAGAAATAAAACATGTTTTAAGAGGATATGAAAATATTATTAATAAGCTTACTAAGGTTGGCGGGAAAATTTCTTTAGAAGATGTATAAAAATAATTTCTCACAATATAATTAAAGTAGATTTGTTATCTACTTTTTTTGAGGTGATTTATGAAGAAATTATTAATTTTTGGACTTATTGTGTTATCGGTGTTTTTGATTTATTTATGCAATATGGATAAAAAGGTTTATTATTTGGCTTTGGGTGATTCTTTGGCTAATGGAGATGGAGCTTATGGTAAGGAAATTAAGAGTTATTCAGATTATGTGAGTGATTATTTAAAAAATAAAAATTTACTTGAAACTTATGTTGATGAGTTTGCGCAGAGTGGTTATAGAACAACTGATTTAATTAATTCTATTACTGATAATAAAAAGGTAAGTGTTAATAAAAAACAGGTTACTTTACAAAATGCTCTTATTAAGGCTGATTTGGTTACTGTTTCGATTGGAGCGAATGATATTTTGAATAAGATTAACACTGAGTTGCCGATTGATTATGCTTCTTTATATAATTATATTGATGATTTGGGTGATGATCTTGAGGAGTTATTATCTTTGATGAGAGAGTATTGCAAGGAAGATATTGTTTTAGTTGGCTATTATAATCCTTATCCTTATTTAAATAATGTAAATACTGATAATGTTTTTAGTTATTTAAATTCTAAATATGAGAAGATTAGTAAGGAATATGATGTTATTTATGTAGAAATAAGTACTTTGTTTAAAGAAAATCCACAGTTTTTACCAAATGAGAATGATATTCATCCTTCTAAAGATGGGTATCGGGCTATTTCTGGTGAGATAATTAGTGCGGTTAATAAAACTTTATTAAAGTCTTGATTTTTAAAAAGTTATTTGTTACAATATAGAGGCAATAAATTTCTATGGCAAAATTTTGTCATGGCGGAAGGAGCGATAAATATGAAAAAAGGCATTCATCCAGATTATGTTGATACAAAAGTAACATGTGCTTGCGGAAACACATTTACTGTTAAATCAAACAAACCTGAATTACAATTAGAGGTTTGTGATAAATGTCATCCATTTTTTACTGGAAAACAAGGGACTACTAAAAAAGCTGGTCGTGTTGAAAAATTCAATAAAAAATATGGATTTGATAAAAAAGAAGCTTAATTATATTAATTTAAGTATTAAAAATATAAAATTAACAAGGGAAAATATTACCT
>CANRSQ010000039.1 GCA_947642475.1 uncultured Mycoplasmatota bacterium | reverse complement strand
AATACAAATAATTGGCTTTGGCCTAAATCAGGCTATTTGTGGACTATTTCGCCGTCTCCTGTTGCCTCCTACTACGTGTGGCGTGCGCATTCGGACGGGTATGTGCTCATCAGCCGCGCGACCAACGACAACCACGGCGTTTTGCCAGTTCTTTATCTAACATCTAATATCCAATTAGAAGGGGAAGGAACAAGTGGAAGTCCATATACAATAGTTTCATAATAAAACAAAAGAAAGAACACATACGCAAACTCCCGAGTGAGGGAGTTTGAAAAGCGCGGCAATTCCTTGGGAATTGACCGTGCAAAAGAGTGTCACAGCTTTTAAATAAAAGCTGTGACTGAATAAAAAAATAAGTAGGTAGGAAATAATTCCGAGGGTAGGTATGGGGAATAGTCAAATTATATTTTGATTATTCTATCCACAATATAACATTATAAGTCAGTTAAACTGACTTTTTTCTTTTCTTAAATAGACAAAATTCTTTGTTAATGTTATAATAAAAAATAGAAAGGTCGGGGTTGTTTATGGATAATAATTTGGATCAAAAAAGACAACAACTTTTAGATAAATATAAAAGTTTATTTATTCAAAAAACGGGATTTAATGGTGTTAATTTAGATAATTATGTTAATAAAATTATTGCAGTTGGTGAACAATATTATGGTTCTAATTTTGTTGAGGACATTTTAAGAGAAAAAAGAGATGATTCTATTTTATGGCTTATTGATGAAATTTCTAGATATTCTTGGTTAGATTCACGTAATTTAAATACTGTGGATAATTCAAGAAGTCTTCCGGCTGGAAATCCTGTTACTGCAAATCTTGAAAATACTTTAAATGGTGAAACTCCTAAAGGGTTACCTGCAGGGAGTTTTGATGTTTCAGCTAAGGAAGAACAAGAAAAAGGTCAGATGCTTGCGAATGCTTTTGGAGCTGTTGCCAATCAAAAAGCTGAACAAGAAAAGGGACAAATGCTTGCAAATGCTTTTGGAGCTGTTGCTAATCAAAAGGCTGAAAAGGAAAAAGAAGCTGAAAGCGTTACTAAAGTTTTAGAACCTGTAAAAAATGAAAATACTTCAATGCTTGATGATGTTTTTGTTTCACTTACTGGTGCTAGTCCAAGAAATTTAAGTGATGAAGAAAAAACTACTGTAAATGATTTAGATAGTACTAGGCCACTACCTGAACTTACAAAAGATGATGCGGTTATTCCTTCAACTGCTAAAGTTGGAAAAAGAAAAGAAGCTCCTAAGGGGTTAATTAATAAATTTAAAGAAAAATGGCAAGATCCTAAATTTAAAAAGAAATTATTAATTGGAGGAATTGCAATTGCGGTAATTGGTATTGGTGTAATTGCAGCTACTGCTATTTCACAAATTATGTCTACTCAAAGTCTTGATACTAATATGATTATTAATGCTAATCATTTGACTTCTAGCTTGATTGATGGATTAAATCTTGATTCTATAAGTAGTAATATTGATACTAGTGCTGTCTCTGGCAGTGAATATATGGATTATACCGTTAATACTGGTGATACTATTTATAGTAATGCTACTGACGCGGTTAACTCTTTAAATGGTGATACAGCTAGTCAGTGGTATAACTCTACTCCACAAGGTATTTATGATACAGCTAATAATACATGGGTAGACACATCTAATGTTGACTTTAATAGTGTTGAAGATATGAAACAATTTATGGATGGAGATCATGCGGTTGTTCAAGGTGGAAATGGTGATTTAGATGGCTTTAGACCAATTGACGAAAGCATGATTAAAAGTAAATAGGAGGTAAAGGATGAAAAGTGGGTTATATACAATTATAGAATTTGATTCAAACGATAAGTGGTTTGTTATTGGGGAAACTGTTTATAATAATGAAAAATATAATTATTTAATTAGATTAACTCCCGATGAAAGTGATTTTACTTCAGAGTTTGCGGTAGTAAAATGTTTATCTAATAACGGTATGGAATATTTTGATGTTGTTAAGGATAAAGCTATTTTAGATGCTGTTATACCTTTGCTAATTCCTAATAGTGAAGACTTATTAAAAAATTCTAAAGAGGCTTTAATGGAACTAATGAAATATTAGTTCTTTTCTATTGTATTATTATTTTTTCTTTAGTATAATAGTACTGAGGGTGATGGTTGATGGGTAGAGATTATAGAAGTATTATTTTAGATAAAGTTAATGAAAAGAAGCAATCTTTTGATGACCTCAGAAAAGTGCTTGAGGTTAAAGGTGAGAATGATTTTGCTTCTTTTTCTGATGCTTTAGAAAAACTTAGGATTGATGGTGATCTTTATTTAGATAAGGATGGATTTTATCATATCTTTGATGAGAGGTTAGCTATAAAACAAGGCCAAATTTATATTAATAAAAGTGGTGTTGGTTATGTTAAAGTTTTATCTGGTGAGAAGGAAGTTAGTTATATGATTCCTAGTTCTGATTTAAACGGAGCTTTGCCTAAAGATATTGTTATTATTAGGCCTCTTGATAAAAAGTTTTTAGGCCATCAGTATGCTGAAGTAGAGGAAATAATAAAACGTGATAAGTTTTTAGAAGTTTTTAAATATATTGGTGATGGATTATTTATTCCTTATGAATTACCTATTAAAATGAATGTTTTAGTAAATGATAAATTGTGTAATGAAATAGTGCCTGATACTTTGGTATTACTTGATGTTTCTGAAGGCTGTGTTACTACTGGTGATAAAACTTATTTCTATGGAAATATTAGTAAGGTAATTGGACATAAGGATGATCCTAAAATTGATGAAAAAGCTATTAGTTATAAGTATGGGTTTGATCATAAGTTTTCGGATAAGGTTATGAGTGAGACAGATAAAATCGCTACTTATGTCTCTGAAGATGAAATTTTAGATAGGGTAGATTTAAGAGAGAAAACTATTTTTACGATTGATGGTAAGGATACTAAAGATATCGATGATGCGATTGGTATTGAATTAGATGGTGACAATATTATTTTAAGAGTGAGTATTGCGGATGTTTCTCATTATTTATTACAGTATCCTAGTTTAATTAAAGAGGCTGTTCATCGTGGCAATTCGGCTTATTTTGCGGATAGTGTAGTTCCTATGCTTCCTCACAAGTTATCAAATGGTATTTGTTCTTTGAATCCTAATGTGGATAGACTTACGAAAACTGTGGAAATTGTATTTGATAAAAATGGTGATATTGTAAGTTCTGATGTTTATAAAAGTGTGATTAGGTCTAGTAAGAAAATGAATTATGATGATGTTAATGCTATTTTGGAAGATGGCATTATTCCTGATGGTTATGAGGAATTTGCTGGTGATTTAATTCTGATGGGTAAATTTTCTGAATTACTTACTTCTAAAAGGAATTCTAAGGGTAGTATAAGTTTTTCTGATTTAGAATTTAAGATTCATACTGAAAGTGATGGAACACCAACTTCTATAACGAGAAATTGTCACAGAAAAGCGGAAACATTAATTGAAAACTTTATGATTAGTGCGAATATTGCGGTTACTGAGATATATGGTTATTTAGGGCAGCCATTTGTTTATCGTGTACATGGTGAACCTAATTTGGCTAAACTTAAAAAGACGGTGGAAATTTTAAGAGAACAAGGTACTTTTAGTCCTAATGCAATTAATAATTTACTTTTAAAAATTGAAAAGAATATTGTTAGGCCTGGGGATTTAAGACCTATCTTAAAGGAAGCTCGTAAGCTTGGTAATATAGATGCGGTTTCAAATTTATTATTACGTTCAATGCAAAAGGCTTCTTATTCGGAGGCTAATATTGGGCATTTTGGTTTAGCTGAAGAGGATTATAGTCATTTTACTTCACCTATTAGAAGAGCGGCTGATTTATTAAATCATATTATGATTGATTTGGTTATGGAAATGAATTATGCACAGTCTACTGAAGAAATTGAGGTTATTCAAGATAAACTTAATTTATTAGAATGTGAGTTACCAGAGGTTTGCCAGTATATTTCGGATAGGGAAGTAGCGGCTGATCAAGCTGAAAGGGAAATTGAAAGTTTAAAAACGATTGATTATCTTTTAGATAATATGGATTATTATGAAGGACCGATATTTGCAGAGGTACTTAACATAAATAAATTTGGTATGGTTATTTTGGTTGATAATAAAATCAAAGCTAATATTGATGCGGCTGAACTTTGTAATTTGGGCTATCAATATATGCGTGGTAGTCGTACTTATGTAAGAAGTAAGACTAATGATTGTTTTAAATTAGGAACAAAATTTTATGTTTTAGATGCTGAAGTTTCAAAAAGTTATAAAGTGATTAAATATAATATTGCATACACCATGGATGAATATGAAAGGCAATATAGCGCGGATAAATATAAAGTAAAATGTTTAAGAAGGACGCACTGTTTAGATGTAAAGTAGCGTCTTTTTTTCTTGACAAAGTATAAGAAAATTTGACATTTTTTGTGAGTGTAAATAATTTTGATTTTTTGATAATATTACCTTTGTGTTTTGATGTATTTATATTTTAAATGCGTAAAAAATACAATAATGATGTCAAATGTAAAAAATTACTAAATAAAAGGGTAAATATTTCTTTACCCAAACAAGTGTGTGTGTTATAATCGTTATAGGGTGGTTATGATGCAGGATAAATTAACTTTACTTTTAGATAAAATTAATATGCCAGAAGAGGATAGACATTATTTTTCTAATGGTAGTTTAGAGAAAATTGTTTGTAATAAAAATCAAGACAAATATGTGTTTATGATTAATATTGATGGTGTCTTGCCTTTGGGCATATTTTTTAACTTTGAAAAATTACTTCGTAATACTTTTAAAACGGCTAAAAGTGTAGAGGTTAAGTTTAATGTTAAAAATTATGATTTAGAATCTTTAAGTGATTATTATCGTCATCATATGCGTGAATATAGTAAAAATGCGCCTTTACTTGGAGCTTTTATTGATTTAAATTTGGAATTATTGGATGATGGTTTAAAGATTGAAGTAGCAAATAAAGCGGAAAAAATGAAATTTTTAAGTATTAAGGAAGGTCTTGAAAAGAAGCTTTGTTATGCGGGATTTGATATACCAATTAATTTGGTGATTGATGAACAAAAATCTATTGAAATTAGAAATGAAATTGAACATGCTAAAACGGCGGAAATTCCTAAGGTACCTAAAAAGGAAAATCCGATTATTATGGGCGGTGAAATTAAAAGCAAAATGACTGATATTTCAGCCCTTACTTTTGAAATGGATAATGTAGCAGTAGAAGCGAAGATTTTTGGTAAGGATACTTTTGAATCAACGAAGTCTGATTTTAAAATTATTACTTTGAAGATTTATGATGGTACTGATAGTATGTATTGTAAGATTTTCTGTAACAATGCGGTTGATTTTGCAAATTACAATAAGCGTCTTAAAGAGGGTAATTGGTACAAGATTAAAGGCTATACTAAAAATGATAAGTATTCTAATGAGATTGTTTTAAATGCTCGTGATATTAATGTTTCTGAGAAGAAGGATGAAGTTAGATGTGATAATGCGAAAGAGAAGAGGGTTGAACTTCATACACATACTAAGATGAGTCAAATGGATGGTATTTGTGATGCGAAAACGTTAGTTAAAATGGCTTACAAATGGGGACATCGTGCGATTGCGATTACTGATCATAATGGTGTTCAATCTTTTCCAGATGTTTATCATACGGTTTGTGACATTAACAAGGGTAAGGAAGGTGAACCTTTTAAAGCTTTATACGGTACTGAACTTACGCTGATTGATGATACGGTGGATATTGTTATTAGACCGACTGATGCTGATTTAATGAAGACTACTTATGTGGTTTTCGACTTTGAAACTACTGGTTTTAATGCGGGTGGTGCTGATTCGATTATTGAAGTTGGTGCGGTTAAAATTTGTAATGGTGAAATTGTAGATAGATTTTCTGAACTTATTAATCCGGGAAGAAAATTACCGGCTAAAATTACAGAGGTAACTAATATTACTGATGATATGCTTGCTGGTAAAGAAAATGAGGAAACGGTTATTAAGCGTTTTATAGAGTGGTATGGGGATCTTCCTATGGTTGCTCATAATGCGAAATTCGATGTTTCTTTCTTGAAGATGGCTTATAAAAAATATGGTTTTGGTGAGTTTACTAATACGGTTATTGATACTTTGGAATTATCTCGTACAATGGACAATAACTTTGCTCGTCATAGTTTATCGGCTTTGGTTAAAAGGTATGAAGTCCCTTGGGATGAAAATGCTCATCACCGTGCGGATTATGATGCGGAAGGTACGGCTTTGGTTTTCCACAAGATGCTTAAAAAACTTTCTGGAATGAATTTTGAAAAGATTAGTGATTTAGATAAGTTAGTTTCTAAGGATGAGATTCATAAATATGGTAATGCTTATCATGTTAATTTAATTGCTTTAAATAGAGTGGGTCTTAAAAATTTATTTAAGATTATTTCACTTGCTAATACAAAATATATGTATAAGACTCCACGTATTTTACGTAGTGAGATTGAAAATCATCGTGAGGGTTTACTTGTTGGTAGTGGGTGTTATGAGAGTGAAATTTTTAAACAGGCTGGAAGTAAATCTGATGAGGAACTTTCTAATTTAATTAATTTCTATGATTATGTTGAGGTTCAGCCAGTAGAGGTTTATGATCATTTGGTTCAAATGAATAGTTTTGGTAGTAGAGCTGAACTTGTTAGTCATTTGATGAAGATTATTAGGGTTACTAAGGAGGCTGGAAAGCTTATTGTGGCTACTGGCGATGTTCATCATATTGATCCTGATGATAAACTTTATCGTGAAATTATTGTTAATCAAAAGGTTCCTGGTGGTGGTAGGCATCCACTGGCTAAAAAGGATATTAAGCATATACCAACTCAACATTTTAGAACGACCGAGGAGATGCTTGAAGCTTTTAGTTTCTTAAGTGAAGAAGAGGCTAGGGAGATTGTTATTGAAAACCCTAATAAAATTGCTGATATGGCTGAGGTTATTGAGGTTATTATTGAGACTGGTGGTATTCCTTTTGCGCCTAAGATTGAAAATTGTTCTGAAGATACTATTGATATGGTTTATAACAGGGCTAAGGAAATTTATGGTGATCCGCTTCCTTATTTAATTGAGGACCGATTGGCTGCTGAACTTTATGGTAATGAACCTTTAAAAGCGATTAAGTATGAGCTTGATGAAGAGGGGGTTTCTGCTGATGATTATGATAAAGAGCTTTACAGTCGTCTTCACAAGGTTATGCGTGGATATACGCCTGCGGTTAGGGAACTTATGGGCCGCGTTATTAAAAAACAAAATCCTGAGATAGAGGATGTAGAAAAGGAAATCGACAGTAAGTTAACGGCAATTGTTGGGGCTAATTTTGACGTTATTTATTTAATTGCGCAAAAGCTTGTTAAAAAATCTAATGATGATGGTTATTTAGTTGGTTCTCGTGGATCGGTTGGGTCATCTTTGGTAGCAACTATGATGGGAATTTCTGAGGTTAATCCGCTTCCTCCACATTATGTGTGCAGAAAGTGTCAAAAAACTATTTTTGATAAAGATGGTGAATCTTTGGGTAGTTTATATGGTTGTGGTTATGATATGCCTGATATGTATTGTCCTGAATGCGGGGAAAAAATGCATAAAGATGGTCATGACATGCCGTTTGCGACTTTCCTTGGACTTCATGCTGATAAAGTACCTGATATTGATTTAAATTTTTCGGATTTAAATCAAGCGGCAGCTCATGAATATACAAAGGTATTATTTGGTGAGGATAATGTTTATCGTGCAGGAACAATTAGTACGGTTGCTGAAAAAACGGCGTTTGGATATGTTAAAGGATATTGTGAAGATAAGGGTATTATGATGAGAACGGCGGAGGTTGAGCGTTTGGCAGCTGGGTGTACTGGTATTAAACGTACATCTGGTCAGCACCCTGGGGGTATTGTTGTTATACCTGGGTATATGGATGTCTTTGATTTTACGCCTTTCCAGTATCCGGCTGATGATGTTAATTCGGCATGGAGAACTACACATTTTGATTATCATGCGATTGACCAAGATGTACTTAAGTTAGATATTTTAGGACATTCTGGTCCAACTAAACTTCGTTTAATTCAAGATTTAACGGGCATAGATGTTACGACTGTTCCTTTGGATGATAAGGAGACTATGGAAATCTTTACTTCGACTAAATCTTTGGGTGTTAGACCTGAGCAAATTATGTCTGAGGTTGGAACTTTAGGTATTCCTGAGTTTGGTACACCTTTTACAATTGGAATGGTTAAAAAGACTAAGCCTAAAACTTTTGCGGAACTTGTTAAAATTTCTGGACTTTCTCATGGTACTGATGTATGGAATGGAAATGCGGAAGATTTAATTGATAATGGTATTGTACCGTTTAGTGAGGTTATTGGATGTCGTGACGATATTATGGTATACCTTATGTATAATGGACTTCCACCAATTAAAGCGTTTAAAATTATGGAATTTGTTCGTAAAGGTAAGGCTAGTAAAGAACCTGAAAAATGGCTTGAACATAAGGCTGACTTACAGGAAGCTGGAATTGAACAATGGTACATAGATTCTTGTGAAAAGATTAAATACATGTTCCCGAAAGCGCACGCGGTTGCTTATGTTATCAATGCATTTAGACTTGCTTATTTTAAAGTTCATAGACCTGGTGTTTATTATTACTCTCAGTTTTCAGTAGAGTATACTGACTTTGATATTGAGGCAATGATAAAGGGTTATGAAACTGTTAAGATGAGAATGGAAGAAATTGCGGATAAGGGATATGCGGCTTCTAATAAGGAAAGTAATATTTTAGAGTGTTTAAAACTTGCTTTGGAGGCTTTAGCTAGAGGTATTAAGTTTGCGCCTATTGATATTAATAAGAGTGATGCTTTATACTTTGTATTATCTGAAGATGAAAAGACTTTAATCCCACCTTTTAGAACTATTGATGGTCTAGGAGATGTGGTTGCGAAAAATATTGTGGCCGAAAGAGAAAAAGCACCTTTCCTTTCTATTGAAGATTTACAAAAACGTGCGAAAATTTCTAGTACTTTGATTGAAAAAATGAGAATGATGGGAATTTTAGATGACATGGATGAATCAAGTCAATTAAGTTTATTTTAAATAGCTGATTAATTCGGCTATTTTTTTGTGGGTATATCTAGCAATAATATTACCTTGTTTTTTTTTTTTTTTTTTGATAAGATGTATATGGTAGAGAAGAATAGTAAAAATG
>CANRSQ010000038.1 GCA_947642475.1 uncultured Mycoplasmatota bacterium | reverse complement strand
ATTTTTGTAAAGAGGTGTAAACTAAATTGGGGCGGGTATTAAAAAAGCTTTAACTTTCGTTAAAACTTATTTTTCTTTAGTAAAGATGTTTACTATTAATCCTAGGCCTACTAATGTTGTAATAATTGAAACTAAGGTTCTAACGCCTGGGATTAGACTACATAGAAATAGGATGAATAATCCGATTATTCCAAGTCCTAACATATTGACATCTTTATCAAATACTTTTTGCCATATTTTATAGCCTATTAGATATGCGGTAAAAATTGTTGATATATAGATGGCAATTCCATAGAATAATAGTAATATTATTGCGAGTGGAATTCCGATTAAGGTACAGAATAGTAATACCATTATTATTGGAACTAAGATTAGTGTTACTAATCCTTTAGTAAATACTTCTATTACTTCACTGAATTCTATCTTTTCATATTTAGTATGCATTTTTGTAAATACTTTAGGGAATAATAAAGTTATAGCAGCAAATACTAATGTTAAACATAAGAATGACCATATTTTGGACGATACTGTTGAAAAGTAATTTTCGTCATCTTCTTTTTGAATAGCGTCTGTTTTTTCTGTTTTTCCAATTTTTGCGCCTTTTTCTACTTTATAAATACTATCTTCTGGGTATGATAGTGTTTGGTCTATATTTGTTTCTTTTTGAATCTCAATTTGATTTACATAAAGTTTTACGTGTCCTTTTATGTTGGCGTTTTTAAATGTTACTTTTGAGGCATATATACTAATATTACGTTCAAAGTTACCACTGATTTCGACATCATTTGCGGCAATGATTGTATCTCTATTTATTTTTGCTTCTTTATTTATGGTTACAAGATTACCAGCAATGAATAAATCTTCTTTGACTTCGCCTTCGACTTCGATAACGTTTCCGGCTAAAGCAGCATAATCACTTGTTCCTTCAAATAATAATTTATTTCCGGCTCCAAATGAAATACCATTTATTTCGCCATTAAAATGAATATTTTCGCCGGCTGCAGCTACTGAGGCATTATATTTATCTTCGATTATGACGTCGTTATCTACTTTACTTGTGAAGTGTTCAATTTCTTTGGCCTGGACAGTTGGTACTAGTGTTAGCAGTACTGAAAGCATTAAAATTTTTATTGTTTTTTTCATTATTATCACCTTATTTAGAGTTTAGCATATTTGGTTTTTTTTGTAAATATTTTTGACTTTTTTCTACATAATAATACTGAGGTGAATCTTATGGCTTTATTATGTTTGAAAATATTTTTGACTAGAATATTGGATGTTTCTTTGGGGACTTTTAGAACTATTGTTGTAGTTAAGGGTAAAAATATTTTGGCTGGTGTTATTGGTTTTTTTGAGGTTTTTATTTGGTTTGTCATTGTTCAGGAGGCTTTGAATACTCCATCTAATAGTATATGGATTGCGGTGTTTTATTCTTTAGGTTTTGCAGCTGGGACGATTATTGGTGGTTATGCGACTAATCATTTTATTAGGGGTCCTATTACTTTGCAGATTATTACTAATAATGAAAATTTAGCTGATTATTTACGTGAAAAAGGTTTTGGTGTTTCGGTTATTGATGTGCATGGTAAAGATGGGATTAAAAATATGCTTATTTTAGAAACGATGGATAATCATTATAAAGAGTTACTTAGTTTGATTAGAGTTGTGGATGAAAATGCTTTTATTGTGGTTGATGAAAAGAAATATGTCCATAATGGTTTTTATTTACATAAATAAAAAGTTGCTTATTTTAGCAACTTGATTTTGTATCACATGTTCCATAAATTTTGTTTATGTTTTGATTATATATATCTAGTAGTTCTTGTTTTTGTTTTTTTGTTAGTGCTTTACTTGGATTTTCTTGAGAGTCTACTGTTCCTACATGTAGTCCAACTACTTTTCCGCCCATAACGAATACGGCCGTTGGAAAATAAATTCTTTTGATACTATCATCTTCTAGTCCTTCATAAGGCCCTAGATAATCTTTTAATTGATCGACTAATTTATAGTATTCTTTTGTTCCTTCTTTTTTGGCAATTATTTTGCCGTCTTTTAGTTCTTTTTCATCTCTGATTGGTTTAGCGTTAAAGTAATATACATTTTGAATTTCATTTTCTTTAGCTGCTTCTAATAATACTGGAAGGGCGTTACGGCACCATGGACATTCTGGAAATCCTAAATATAGTATTCCTGTTCCACTGTTTAAGAATTCCATTAATTCATCAAATGTTGCATATTTTACATTATTGTCGCTTGGAATTGTGATGTCTAAGTATCCTTTTTGGTTATTTAGTTTTTCATATTCTTTTTTAAATTTTATACTATCCTTATTGTTTATAATGAAGTATGTTATTCCTACGGTTAGTAATACAACTACTATTGTAGCAATTATTATAATTTTCTTTTTCATTTTGTACTCCTTTATTTTACTCTGTGTTTTAGATATATAATGAATCCTTTTAGAATGTTTTTATTTTTATCATCTATAAAGTCTATTTCGTTTAATTGTTCTTCGCTAATTTGGAATAGTTCTTCCATTTTGTTTTCAGCGTATTTTTTAGCGCCTGATTTTTCGAATATTTCTTTTACTTTATCTATTTCTTGTTTGGTTAATTTTTTTCCATAATATTTTTGTAATTCTTCTTTGTAGTTTGTTTTTATTGTATATGAGTATAAAATTGTTTGTTTATATTCTTCTGGATCTGATGTTATTGATTTTCCTAATTGCTTTTCATCACCGTATATGCCTAAAATATCGTCTTCTATTTGGAAGGCTACTCCGATTTTTAGTAGGATTTCTTCCATTATTTTTATTTGATTTTCTTTGATTCCACCTAGAATAAGGCCTAAACAATATGGTCCAATTACAGAATACCAAGCTGTTTTTAATTTGGCTATTTCGATTATTTTGTCTTCTAATTGTGGGGTGGTTTTAAAGTATTCTTCTTTAAATGGTAAGATAACATCTAGCATTTCACCGTGGCATGTTTTTATAACTACTTCATTGTAATATTCTAGAAGATTTGCGAGGTATGGATTTTCTTTATATGATTTTACGATGATTTGATTGGCGATGTAAAACCCTAAATCACCGACACATATCCCCATTGAATTACTGAAGTTTGTTTTTTTGGTTTCAAATGTATCATTTTCTTTTATTGGGTTACTGTATTTTTTTTGATATGATACTGGGATTGTATCTTTGCCTCTTCTTAATTTGGCATTATCTATTATATCATCGTGGATTAAAATTGATGTTTGAAATATTTCTAAAGCAGCAGACAAATGTTTATAATTATCATCTTGTTTTCCGGCAGTCTGATATCCTAGACCAACTAGAGAAGCTCTTAGATATTTACCATCTTGATTTACTCTAACAAATTCTTCAGCGGCTTCTTTGATTTCTTCGTAATTTTGGTTTAGTAATTTATTGTCATACTCTTTGGCTTGATTATTACAAATTTCTTTGGTGTTTTTATAAAACATAAGGAATTCATATAGATTTTTTATGTCTTCTGGTTTTATATTTTCTATTTCGCTTTGGACTATAATTTCTTGGTTATTATTTTTTAATGTCCAACTTATAAAGTCTAAAACGTTTGTAAAACATTGGGTATTTTCTTTTGATTTATTTGTAAATAATATTTTTACTCCATTTAACATATTATCTCCAACTTTCGTATTATTATTATATCATAACTTTTGTATAATTTATACTTTAGATAAAAATAAAATACCTTGCGGTATTTCAATTAATTATTTTGTATGGATTTTCTTTATTTAGCTAATTCGTTATAAAAGCTAATTATGACTTTCCTATTATATAAAAAAACAGGCATCAAATGATGCCTATGTTCGTAAAGAACTCAAAGTCTCGGCAAAGCCGAATGTCCGTTAAAGGACTCAATAATTGTAATGTAAATTACATATTATTTATACCATATTATTTTTAAATTGTCAATTTATGATTAGTAAAATTCTCTATAATTGCTTTATCTATTAATTCTAATATTTCATTTTCGCAAACATATTTTTTATTGTTTTCTAATATACGTGTCTTACTTATTGTAGTTATCTGCGTTATCAAAGCATAGCAATTTAAATTATATTTAGAATTTATAGAATACATATTTAAAAGAATTTTATTTAAAGGTAAACGTTTATATCCCTTTTTAGAAGAAATAGGAACGACTGTAATATTATCATTTTTAACAGTATCATCTTTATTGATTACAATACCAAAATGTGTATGACTAAGCTCACTTCCTATATTAATACCAAAATCTATTTTTATTATTTGTCCTCTTTTATATCTTTTGAATAATTTTTGTTTATTGTTCGCCTCGGCTTTGAAAATTTCACTTTCTTTTTCTAGCCATGCATCAAGCTTTTTAAATTTCCTATGCTTGCTGTCTCTAATCTTTTTATAATTGTTACATGCTATGTCTATTTTATCTTTATATTCCGTTCCTATAACCATTTGGTAACCCCCCTTACCGTCTATAACAATTATAACATTCGTTCGCATACATAGTCAATAATTTAGTGTAACTTTTAGTTAATTTATTATAGAAATTATGTATAACTTTCCCATTATATAAAAAAATTAAAATACCGGTGTGGTATTTCAATTCTTTAAATATTGTGGTTTTATTTTTTGGAACAATGGTTTTAGTCTTAACCTTTTTTCTGGGTTTTCTTTATTTGGCTTGATTGTATTAAGTTGAGCATTATATTGTTCTTCTAGAGCAATTATATTTTCTAAACTAATACTATTTAATATTTCTTCTAAACATAAAGTTTGATAATAAATATAACTTTCTGTTTTATGTTTAGTATTTAACATTTCGTGCATTATATGATTAGCTATAACATATAGTTCTTCATCTTTATCACAGGCGTATTCTAATTCTGAAACATTTAATAATTCTGTTATTGTTTGATCGTCTAAAATGGTGGCTTTATCTGGATTAAATGAAACGCTTGCCATATCATCACTTATACATTGATGAGCAGCACAGACTTTATATTTTTCTTCAATTAATTTATTTTTTAATTGTGGGTGCATTTCTTTATCTATTATTTCTTGGAATTGTTTTAATATTGTTAGGTGATATGTTTGATGAATTACTGACAGAACGTTATGTGATTGGCCCGATACTACAAATTTGTTTGCTAGATCAGGAATCATATTTTCTAGTCTTTTTTGAACTAATTTTTCGTGTTTTTTGTTTTTTAGAATTAGTGATGAATTATTTTCTAAAAGTTCATCTAGTTCTTTAGCTTCATCGTCTGTCATTTCTAAATCTTGTAAGGCTTCTTTTTCGAACTCTAAGTATGTTTTTAGGGTGTTAAGTATTTTGTTATATTCTTCGGTTTCTTTTTGATTTTGTTTTTCTAAATCACATAATTCTTGATGTTTTTCGATAATTAATTCTGATAATTTTATTAATGAAATAAATTTATTTAATGTTTCTTCTTTAATGGCTACACATTCTTTATTTTCTAGTAGTTCTGATGATGGTTTTATGTAATCGTCTCTTTGATTTAATGTGTTTTGGGTTAATAGTGAAACTATATTTGCATTATCGACATTTTCATCGTTTTGTATTTCAATTAAGAATGATTTTAGATAGTCTGTTGATATTTGATTTAGTAAAAATTCAACGAAGGCAAAATCTATATCTTTACTAATTATTTCATTTATATTGTTTTTATCTTTTACATCATCACTTAGTTCGAAGCATTCTAAGGAATCTTTGATGTAGTCAATTATCATTAATTCTTTTTGGTTTTTATAGTTTTGTTCATGAACACTATTTTTTAGTGCTTCTATATCATCTGGTACTTCTAATAAATATTCGGTATTCATTGATGCTTGAATTAATTGGTCGGCAATACTTTTATTGCTTCTTATTAGTCTATATTTATATTGAACTAGAGTTTCTTTTTTCTTTTGGTCTTTTTCTTGACTGATGAATTCTTCTATTTTTTTGATACGTAGTATTTCAATTTGATTGATTATACTTAGATGGATATCTGTTTCACCATAGTTTTCATCTTTCATGACTAGCATTTCTGCTTCGTAATCTTCATCTTCGTCATCGATAAATTTTTGTTTACTTACTAGTTCTTTTATTTTTTGACTTATAATCTGACTTAGGCATGATGAAAGTTCATATTCATCTATTTCTGGTACTTTTTCTAGATAATTGTGTATATTGTAAAGGATATACTGAGCATCGTATTCTAAATCTTGTGGATAGCAATCTATACTATTTATTATGCGATTTATTTTCATTAAATATATATTTAGTGTTTCTATTTCTTGTTTATATTCTTCTGACATTTGAAGGCTTGCCATATCCATAAGTTCTAATTCTTTTAGGCTTTCAAATGTTTTTATTTGTAGTTCTAAAATGGCTACTAATTTATCTACTAATGGTTCTTGATTGTTTTGCATACTTCCCCCTACTTTCTTTTTGGTTTTTGTTCTTTTTGATTAGTAATTTCTAAAACTGTTTTGGTTAAAACATAAAGTGATAGAACGATAAAACCTAACCCTGATAATTTTGTATATAAAGTTGCGAGTTCTAAAGGCTGACAAATTAAGAATAGTGAATATATTACTAGTAATAATATTTTTAATAAATCTAATTTTGGTTTATTTTCTTTGTTTAAATAATCTATTAGAAATGTTATGCCGATTATAATAGCAAATATGGAAATTAATTGTGGCAGTACTTTTAGAAATAAATTATAGTTATTTATAATAAATAGGCTTGACCAAATATTAATGGTTCCAATTATTAGATTTATGTATTGGTTATTTTTATAGTCTTTGGTGATGATAAAATTCACTAATGAAATTAATCCACTAATTAGAAAGAAGATAATAAAAACTATTTTTAGTGAATTCATTATAATACTATCTGAAAAGAGGATTAAAAATCCTAGTACAAATAGTAATAGTGCCTGTAATATTTCTATTAAGTGTTTCATAGTATCACCTACTTGCCCCATATTATATACTCTTATTTATTTGTAGTCAAATTATTTTGACCTTTTCTTTATATATATGTTATAATGAGTTAGTTTATACAGGAGGTATGGAAATGGTTATTGTTGATTTTATTTTACATTGTGATGATTATATTGGCTGGTTTATCAATAATTTTGGTGGCCTTGTTTATTTGATTTTATTTTTGGTTATTTTTTGTGAAACGGGTTTAGTTTTCTTACCTTTTTTGCCTGGTGATTCGCTTATTTTTGCGGCTGGTACTTTTGCGGGTATGGGCGAGCTTAATTTTTGGTTTTTGCTTGTTTTAATTATATTTGCGGCGGTTATTGGTGATACGGTGAATTATGAAATTGGTAAACATTTCGGTCGGAAGCTTTTGAATAATAAAAAATTTACGATTGTTAAGCAAGAAAACTTAGATAAGGCTGATGCGCTTATTTCTAAATATGGTAGTTTGGCAGTATTTATTGCTAGATTTATGCCTATTATTAGAACGATTGTGCCTTTTGTTGTTGGTATGGGAAGACTTGATTATAAAAAGTTTATAACTTTTAATGCGCTTGGTGGAATTTGCTGGGTAACTTTATTCTTATGTTTAGGTTATTTCTTTGGTAATATTCCTTTTGTGGCTGATCACTTTAGTTTAATTATTATTGCGATTGTATTTATTTCTATTATTCCGATTATCTATGCTTTTATAAAAGGTAAATTAGATAAGAAAAAAGCAACTAATTAGTTTTTAGTTGTTTTTTGTTTAGGATTACATATAAAACGAATAATATAATTGAAAGTATTGTGGCAATTATGCCGGTTATTAATATTTGATGTGAGAATATTGTTGTGAATGAGTTTGTCATAAATGATAAGTTATAGTTATTTAATGATAAGGCAACAATATCATTCATTATGAAGCTTGTAGCAATTGTTAATAATCCGGATACTAAGGCGATTGAGCCTAAGTATATTAGCCATTTATTTTCTTTTCTTTTTAGGAATAGTATTATGGTTAGCATGAATGCGATGATGATAACTAATGATACTTTAACTTCTTTACTAAAAATAAATCTTACTTGCTGTAGCGTATTTTTATCTAGTGTTTTATCAATTGTGATGGCGTTTGGTAAGTTATCAATTATTCCTCTACTGGCGTTTTTTATTCTAATAACTAGAACTTCTTTTTTGGAATCACTAATATCTGTATTAGTATCTTTTATCCATTTATCAATATTATTATCGATTAATTGATCGAAGTCTTTGCTAGTTATTTGTTTTGATTCTTTTCCATTAACAACATAGTCGGTTGTATTACCTACGGCTTTACCAAGAAATTCTTTGACTTCTTTTGAATTAAACATTTCGTCTACTAAATCTTTTGATATACCATGGCTTTCGGCTTCGCTATAAGCGGTGTTTATAATGTCGGCTACTTCGGCTTTTTTGCCAGCTGTCGCTGTACTGTTTTGGATTTTTTCCATTTCATGAACAACGTCTATATCTGATGCAGCTTTTTGGATGTTTTCGGTACTAAAAAATGAACTGATATTACCTAGTATGAATATTACATATATGGCAAATATTGTTAATAATGATAGTACTAAGGCTATTAGGGTTTTGATTGTTTTCATAATTCCCCTCCTTTGTTATATTATAACACGAATTTATATTTATTTAAATTATTAGTTGTTTATTTTGGTGGTTAGAGGTTCGCACTTTATTTTAATTATGTTTTTTTTATGTGATTCATATGTGCAATTTTGTGGTTTTCCCTTTTTCTATTTACTTTTAAGGCTTCTGGAGTTATATTGATGGTGGAAAGGAGGAGTAAAATGTATTACGATGATTATGTAATTACTACCACTACCGATTTTGATCCTACTTGGACAATTATTTTCTCATTATTAGTCTTAGGTCTTACTTGGGCTGGTTATTGGAAAATGTTTGTTAAAGCTGGGCAACCTGGTTGGGGCGGAATTATCCCAATTTACAACCAATATGTGTTAAGTAAAATTACTTTTGGTACTGGTTGGCTTTTCCTATTACTACTTATTCCGTTTGTAAACATCATATACGTTGTAGTGTTATCATATAAGCTTTCTCAAGCATACGGTCATGGTATTGGATATGCAATTGGATTAATTTTCTTACCATTTGTATTCTATTTGATTTTAGGATTCGATGATAGCGAATATCTTGGTGTTCAAGAATAATATAATAAAACACTTCGGTGTTTTTTTATTTTTGATTTTTTTTGTTTTTTTGTGTATAATATTGTTT
>CANRSQ010000037.1 GCA_947642475.1 uncultured Mycoplasmatota bacterium | reverse complement strand
CCCAAGAGGAAGGCAAGATTGAAGAAAAGATAGAAATAGCCAAAAATATGCTTGCGAAAAACATTGATATTGAAACAATATCGGAAGTTACAGGTTTAACTAAAGAAGAAATAGAGACTTTAAAGTAAATCTCTATTTTTTTCATAAAAAAAATCAAATTAATTCATTTGATTTACTTTTTTAGTTAGTCTTGACTTTTCGCGGGCACATTTATTTTTAGCCACTACATTTGCACCTGCTGCTTTGTCGATTCTTTTGATAGCAACTTTTAAAGCTTCTTCAGCTACATTTTTGTCTTTAGCTAAAACTGCTTTTTCTACGTTTTTAACTGCAGTTTTCATGCTTGCAGTATAGTTGTTGTTACGGATATGTTTTTTTGCGTTAACAAGAACTCTTTTTTTTGCATTTTTCATATTGGCCATATAATTTCACCTCCAAGCCACACTTGTAAATCCATTTTAACAAAAAATGAAGAAAAAAGCAAATAAAATATGGTATTTTTGGTAAAAATAGTTAATGGGTGATAAAAATGAGTCATGAAATTGATTTAGATAAATTTGAAATTAGGACGGATTTAGCGATAGAATTAACTAAGGATGGAGTTAAATCTAGAGAAATTGACGATATAAAAGTTATGGATATTACTTTGAATGAAGAGCAGGGCAGGGAAATTAATAAAAAAGCTGGTAGATATATTACAATTGAATTTCCTGATATTACAGATTATGACAATAGTGAACAAATAAAGACTATTTTTAGTGAAGAACTTTCAAAATTATTAGAAACTATTTATATTGACGATGATAGTACTTGTTTAGTATTTGGTCTTGGTAATGAGAAAGTGGCGCCAGATGCGGTGGGACCTTTAACTATTACTAAAACGATTGTTACTAATCATTTATATGTTTATGGTCAGTTAGAAGAGGGGTTTAGACGTGTTTGGGCGATTTCGCCGGGGGTTATGGGTGAGACTGGTATGGAAACTAGTGATTTAATTAAGGGAATTGTAGATACTATTAAACCTGATTTTGTTATTACTGTTGATGCTTTGGCTAGTGGTTCTATTGAAAGGGTAAATAAAACTATTCAAATGACTGATGCTGGAATAAATCCTGGAAGTGGGATTGGCAATAAAAGAAAAGAAATTAGTAAAGAAACGGTAGGTGTTCCAGTTATTGCGATTGGTGTGCCAACGGTGGTTGATGCGGCTTCTATTGTTAGTGATACTATTAATTATATGTATAAACATTTTGCTTATAATAAAGAAAATTACAATAATCCTGCTGAGAAGTTAAAATTTGGGGTTAATTATTTAAAAAAAGATGTTAGTATTTTAGATGATGATAAGAAACATTTATTTGGAATTGTTGGTTCTTTAAATGATCACGAGGTTAAATCTTTAATTTATGAAATTTTAAACCCGATTGGTTATAATTTGATGGTTACGCCTAAAGAAGAAGATTTTGTTGTGGAAAAGATTTCTGATGTTATTAGTGGTGGGATTAATAAATCTTTACATAAAAATGTGGATAATTAGAATAGTGCTGGAAATGGATATGGCGCTATTTTTTGTTTATAATTTTTTCTTTTAGTGATAAAATAGGAATGTAAGGTGTGGTGACTTTGTCATAAAAAAGGAAGCGATTAAATGTATACTGTATATGATTATATAAAATATTATAAAAATTTTACTTTTGAAGAGATTTATCTTACTGATATGGATAATATTGTTTTTTCAATACTAGCTTATTTACCTTTAGAAAAAATTGATTTTAAGGATAATGATAGTTTAGATTTTATATGTAAAAATTTAGCGAATACTGTGGAAAACAAAAATACAATGGCGTTTAAATCTAAAAAGGTTTTAGAAAAAATTAAAAATTGTAAAAGATATAAGGATATAAAAATTTCAAATTTTACAAATATTGTTGATAGTGAAACGCAGTTTAGTGCATTAACAATTAGGATTTTTGATTTTTGTTTTGTGGTATTTAGAGGAACTGATAATTCATTAATTGGATGGAAAGAAGATATTGAGCTTGGTTATAGGTTTCCAGTAAATTGTCAGAAACATGCTACTAATTATTTGATAAGTACGATTAAAGATTCTGATCAAAAAATTTATGTTGCTGGGCATTCTAAAGGTGGTAATTTAGCAATGACGGCGGTGATGGAAACTACTGATGATATTTTTAAAAGGATAATCAAAGTTTACAATAATGATGGACCTGGATTTTTAAAACCTCAGTACAATTCTTTACAGTTTAAAAGAATGAGCAAAAAATTAAAAATGTTTGTGCCTGAAGATAGTGTGGTGGGGATTCTTTTAAGTAATGTAACTAATTATGAAGTTGTTAAATCATCTAGTATTGGTGTTCATCAACATGATTTGACTTCTTGGAATTGTTTTGGTCAATTTTTAGTAACAGGATCTTTATCAACTATAAGTCAAAAATTTCAGATTCAAATAAATGGCTGGGTTAATAGTACTGATAACAGTACTAAAGAAAAAATATGTGATAGCTTATTTCGTGTAATTAGTGAAAGTGGAATTAAGTATTTTTCAGAATTAAAGAAATTAAAACCTGAACAGATTGTTTCAATGATCAATGAAGCTAAAAGTATTGATGGCGAAACTAAACAATTGCTACTTCAGTCATTAAAAATGTTAAGACAAAAATCATAAATTTGATATGAGTGATTAAAGGGTATTTTATATCCTTTTTTGTATGGTTTTGTCATAATCTCTTTTTCTACAATTTATTTGTTTTTATGTTCATATAATGTAGTTAAAAAGAGGTGAATATATGAAAAAAGTTAAAACTAAAAAGAAAAGGAAATTTAAGTTTCGTATTTTTGGATATGCTTTTTTAGTGTTTTTGGGATATCAGGTAACTTTTAATGTCATTATGAATATTAAACTGGCGAATACTAATGAGGATTTTATTAAATGTTTACTGGCGGATTCTAATTATCATTTACTTTATGAAAAGAAGGCTAATAATTTATTTAGTAAAGCTTTTTCTTATTTTTTTGATATTAATAAACCTGTTAGTATTTTGGAAAATACTTTTCATTATAAGGCTAATGAAGTTGAGAGTAGTGGTTATGTGAGTAATCCTAAAGCGAATTCTGTTTCTAAGGAACAAAAGTTAGAACCTTTAGTTTATATTTATAATTCACATCAGGCTGAACAATATCAGGGTAAAGCATTGGAACCTTATAACATTACGCCTGGAGTTATGATGGCTTCTTATATTTTTCAAGATAAGCTTGAGAAACTAGAAGTTGGAACGCTTGTGATGGAAGATAATTTAATTGATTATATGAATTTAAATAATATGAAGCATGCTCAAAGTTATAAGGCTAGTAGGGTATTTGCTTCTAAAACGATTAGTGAAAATCCAAATTTAAAATTAATTATTGATTTGCATAGGGATAGTATTTCTAAAGAAAAATCAACGGTAGTTATTAATAATAAATCGATGGCTAAAATTGTTTTTGTTGTTGGTAATGAACATGATAATTATGAACAGAATTTGGAAATGACTAATAAGTTAAATGAAATGATTAAAGAAAAATATCCTACTTTAACTAGAGGAGTTTTAATTAAAGGTGGCACTGGAAATAATGGCATTTATAATCAAGATTTAAGTCCAAAGGTAACTTGCTTGGAAATTGGAAGTGATTCTAATACTATTGATGAGGTTTTAAATACGATTGAACTTCTTGCCCCAATTATTGCGGAGTTTGTCCATGAAGCGTGATACTTTAAAAAAAATATTTAGGTATGTTTTTCTAACTTTATTTGTGACTTTTATGGCGCTTTATATTTCACAAAGTGCGGGGTATGTGGAGTATGAAAATCGGAAACAGGTTGCTTTAACTGAAAGTCAAATTAAAAAGTTTGAGGCTGATGTGGCGGCTGGCAAAAAGGTTGATGTGGAAAAGTATTTGAAAACTAATGAAAAAAATTATCAAAATGGAATTTCTAAATTTGGCCTTAAGGTTTCTAATGTAGCTGAAAGCGGAGTTAAAAAAGTGGTTGATGTAAGTTTTAAATTTTTAGCTAAACTGGCTGAGTAAGCTTTTATTAGGTTTTGAAATGTGGTATGATGTTTATGGTGATTTTATGAATAATTTAATTATAGGAAGTCATGTTTCTTATAACAGTACTGAAGGGTTAGTAGGCAGTGTTTTAGAAACTTTAAAATATGGAGCTAATACGTTTATGTTTTATACTGGTGCTCCTCAAAATACGGTTAGAGGTTCGATTGATATGGAGCTTACTGATCTTGCACATAAGACAATGAAGGAACAAGGTATTGATATTAAAAACGTAGTTGTTCATGCTCCTTATATTATTAATTTAGCTAATGATAAAGATGAAGATAAATTTAATTTTGGTGTTAATTTTTTAAAGCAAGAACTTAAAAGGACTGAAATGCTTGGTGTTAATAAGGTTGTTTTACATCCTGGTAGTCATGTTGGTCTTGGAAGTGAAAAAGGTATTGGGAATATTATAAGAGGATTAAATATGGTTTTGGATAGTGAAGATGGGCCAATTATTCTTTTAGAAACTATGGCTGGAAAGGGAACCGAGATTGGCCGTTCTTTTGAAGAACTTAGTGAAATTATTGATGGTATTAAATATAAAAACAGAGTAATGGTTTGTATTGATACTTGTCATATGTTTGATGCTGGATATGATTTATCTGATTTTGATAAGGTACTTGAAGAATTTGATAGGGTTATTGGCATCCACAAAATTGGATGTGTTCATGTTAATGACAGTAAAAATATTTTAGGTTCGCATAAGGATCGCCATGATAATATTGGGTTTGGTAATATTGGCTTTGATAATTTACTTAAGGTGATTTATCATGATAAATTAAAAGAAGTTCCTAAGATTTTAGAAACTCCTTATGTGTCTACTGACGGTGGCAAGGATAGAACTTATCCACCATACAAACAAGAGATTGAAATGATTAGAAATAAAAAATTTGATGAAGATTTACTTGGTGAAATAAGAAATTATTATAAGTAACCTTGATATTTTTCTTTGTATTCATTATATAAAGTGATTACTTTATCATAGTTTTCTTTAGTTAAATGTTCTTTTAGGTAGTCTTTTATAGTATCATTCCCGTTTAGAATTTCTTGGTAATGATTTTTGACTACTTCTAAAAGGACATTTAATTCTTTTTTATTTAAATTTATATTGTTTTTTTGTGCGAAATCGTTTATATTATCTATAGTTAATTTTTTTACATACCCATTTATTAAACTATTCATAATTACCCCCTTATATAAGTATATGTAATTAGGGGAATTTTGTTATAAAGGAGGTGCGCTAGTGAAAAAAAAGAAAAAGGAAGAAAAAATTAAATCTTTGGTTAAGGGTCCTTTATTTAAAAGGCATAAACCTTTACATTATTCTTATGGTTATAAGGTTAATAAGGATATTAAAAGGGAAATTGAAAAAAGATATAATATTTTAACAACGATTATTGTTTTGGCAATTATTATTTTAATTGGTGGCCTTTTTGTAGTTCAGGTTGTTAATAAGGAACATTATAAGGCTGAACTTGAGACACTTACGCAAAAGGTTGTTGATGGTCCAAGCGCACCTAGGGGCCGTATATATGATAGGAATGGGAAATTAATTGTTGATAATAAAGCTAATAAGGTTATTTATTATCAAAAACCTAGTGGGGTAACGGTTAAGGATGAAATGGAAGTTGCTTATAAACTTGCGGATATGATTTCTCTTGATTATTCTAAATTATCTGATTATGATTTTAAAATGTTTTGGCTTAAAAACAATGATGATAAAGGAAAAGAGAAAATTACTGATGAAGAGTGGGATAAATTAGAGAAAAGAAAGCTTACAGCTGATGATATTGAAAAGTTAAAGTTAGAACGTATTACTGATGAGGATTTAGCTATTTATGATGAAAATGACAAGAAGGCGGCTTACATTTATACGCTTATGAATACTGGTTATTCTTATGACGAAAAGGATATTAAAAGTGTTGATGTTACGGATACTGAATATGCGTTGGTCGGGGAAAATATTAGTACTTTAAAGGGTGTTAATACGAAACTTGATTGGGAAAGAGTTTATCCTTATGGTGATGTATTTAAAACGATGTTTGGTACGGTTTCTTCTTCTAAATCTGGGATTCCGGTGGAACTTAAGGATTATTATTTAGAAAAGGGTTACAGTATGAATGATCGTGTTGGAACTAGTTATTTAGAGTATCAATATGAAGATCTTTTAAAGGGGAAGAAGAATAAATATCAAGTTATGGGTGATGGCTCATATAATTTAATTGAAGAGGGGTCACGTGGTAATGATATTGTATTATCGATTGATATTGATTTACAAAAGGCTGTAGAGGATATTTTGGTGGAAGAGGTTACAAGGACTAAAAAGGAAGCTAATACGGAATTTTATAATCGTTCTTTTGTAATTATTACTGATCCTAATACTGGTGAAATTTTAGCGATGGCTGGAAAACAAATTAAAGAGGAAAATGGTGAGGTAAAAATTTATGATTATACACCGGGTATTTTAACTTCGCCTGTAGTTATGGGGTCTGTTGTTAAAGGGGCAAGTCAAATTGTCGGTTATAATACTGGTGCTTTAAAGATAGGTGAATATCGTCAAGATACGTGTGTTAAAATAGCGGCAACTCCTGAAAAGTGTTCTTGGAAAAGGCTTGGTAGATTAAATGATATTATGGCTTTAGCGCAATCTTCTAATACTTATCAATTTTATACGGCGATTAAAGTAGGCCATGGAAATTATAAGTATAATAAACCTTTGACAGTTGATAAATCGGCTTTTGATACTTACCGTAATACTTTTAAACAGTTTGGCCTTGGAATTAAAACGGGTATTGATTTACCGATTGAAAGTTTAGGATATCAAGGTTCTAAAACTGGGGCTGGATATTTACTTGACTTTTCGATTGGTCAATATGATACTTATACACCAATTCAGCTGGCTCAATATATTGGAACTATTGCAAATGGTGGTAAAAGGATGCAGCCTTATTTATATAAGGGATTATATGATGATGGTAAAATCAAGGATGAGGTTAGTCCTAAAGAGTTAAATAAGGTTGATACTAAACCGGAATTTATGGATAGAGTACATCAAGGGTTTGAAGCGGTATTAAAATATGGTACTGGAGCGGGTTATATTGATATGACTTATAAACCGGCTGGAAAAACAGGTACTAGTCAAAGTTTTATTGATACTGATAACGATGGGGTGGTTGATAAGGAAACTATCACAACTACTTTTGCGGCTTATGCACCGAGTGATAATCCGAAAGTGGCTTTTACTATTATTTCTCCTGATGTTTCTAGAAACGATGGAAGAACTACTTATCAATCTAATATTAATAAGAGAATTGCGCAGGCAATTTCAAAAAAATACTTTGAAATTTACAAATAATTTGTTATAATGTAAATAGACATGTAAAAAAGGAGGGATATTATGGCAAAAAAAGGAGAAGCAAGAGAAAATATCACACTTGTTTGTACTGTTTGTAAAGAAGAAAATTATCGTGTAGAAAAAAATAAAAGAAACACTCCAGAACGTTTGGAATTAAAAAAACATTGTCCAAAATGTAACAAAACTACTTTACATAAAGAGAAAAAATAATAGGAGGGTTTTATGATTAATATAAACGACATTAAAAATGGTATGACAATTATTGTTGACGGTAACATTTGTCAAATAGTTGAATTTATGCATGTTAAGCCAGGTAAGGGCCCTGCTTTTGTACGAATTAAACTTAAAAATTTGAGAACTGGGTCAACAGTTGAACAAACATTTAATACTAATATTAAATTTGAAAGAGCTAACATTAATAAAACTTCAATGCAATTTTTATATGAAAATGGTGGGAAATACAATTTCATGGATATGGAAACTTATGAACAAATTGAACTTGATAAAGATAGTTTAGGTGATGATTCTAAGTTTTTAAAAGAAGGTATTAATGTTGATATTTCATTTTATGGTAGTGAAGTTTTAGGTCTTAGTTTACCAGATAAAATCGAATATGTGGTTGAAAGTACTGAGCCAGCAGTTAAGGGCAATACTGCTACTAATGCTACTAAAGAAGCTGTTTTAGAAAATGGTCTTTCTATCAAAGTTCCTTTATTTATTAATGAAGGTGAAACTGTTATTGTTTCAACTAAAGATGGAAAGTACGATTCTAGAGCTTAATTAAAAGAATAAAGAATAAAAAGAGGTGGGAATATGTTGGAAAAGGATAGATTTTTAGAAATCAAAGATTTAGCGCAAAACGTTAGAAGCGAAAATGAAAATTTGTTTGAAGCTTTTAAAATGGAAGCTCCAGAAGATGCTATTAGAGAAAAGGAAGAGTTTATTGAAACTATTATGGATAGTATGGAAGGAACTTTTAGTGAAGGCGAAAATGGCAAAGAGGAAAAACAAATTTTTCGCGCTAACGTTTTAATTCCTGATGACGATGATTTTTTAGATACATATTCTAAAGATAAAAATATTCGTAATTTAATGAATACTTATGGTGTTGGAATTGAAGATGTTATGAGTAAAATTACTGAACTTAATATTTATGCTGATTATCTTGAAGAAAGTAAAAAATCTAAGCCAGCTAAAGTTTCTAAGAAAGAAGAAAAAGAAGAAAATTCTGACGATTTTGTTGATGCCATGGTTAATTTATCTACAAGTGATGCTGCAAGTTTATTAGATGAAATTGAAAATTTATCTAATGTAATGGAAGAATTTAATATTACTAATGAAGAAGTTTTTGAAGAAGATTCAGAAGAGGATTCTGATTTTATGGCTGATGATTCATTCGATATTGCTTCAATTGAAATTGAAGATGAACCACTAGTAGAAGAAAAAGAAGAAATTTCTGAAGATGTTGATTATTCAAGCGATATGTCTATTGATGATATAAGCGAGGCAGTAGATGGATTTGTAGATGACTATAACAGTATTCAAGCTGATTTAGATAAATTAAATCAAGAACTAAAAGAAAATAAAAAATTAGCTGAAGAACAAAAAGCACAAATTAAATCTTTAAGAGAAGAAGCTTATTCTCTTAGAAAAAATAATTTAGAAAGCGTTAGAACTTTAAAAGCTGCTCGTCAAGAAAATGAAAAATTAGAAAATGAAAATGCTATTTTAAAAGAACAAGTAAAATCAATGGAAGAAAAAATTAAACGTTCTTCAATTTTACTTAAGAAAATTTACAACAGTATTCCTAAAAAATAATAAATGAACCACATTTGTGGTTTTTTTG
>CANRSQ010000036.1 GCA_947642475.1 uncultured Mycoplasmatota bacterium | reverse complement strand
TTCGACGGTTCGTTTTTGATGTAAGTTACAGTTTGGGGAATATTTTTAGCGTAAAGTCATCTTTATGGTTTTTTCCGCCATTATTTTTGATATATATTACTTTTTCGATAACGGATGAAAGAAACCTGTTTTTTTCTTCGTTGGTTTTTATGTTGTTATAGTCTTTTAAAACTTGTTCTAATTTTGGTGTATAGGTATTTATTTTGTTATATTTTTGGTTTTTATTTTGTTTTTCTAGGTTATTTTTTTCTTTTATTAGTGATTCTAATTTGTTATTTAGAATAGTAATTCTTTGGGTAAATATTTCGGGGGTATATATTTCTTCTTCGACTAGTTCATAACTTTTTTCTATTTGTTTTTTTGTATTTTCTATTTCTCTAATTATGAGGGTAATTGTATTATCCTCTTTTGGTTTTGGATTTGTTTTTAGGTAATATTTATAGTTTTTTAAATATTCTTGTAATGATTTAATTATATAGTTTTCTATAATATTTAGATTTGAACTTACGGTTTTACATCCTTTGGTGGGGCATATTAAACTATCTGGATAACCGTTATGTGGTCTTCTAATCATTTTTTTATGGCACTGGCTACATATTATTAATCCGGCTAATGGATTTTGAATTTTGGTTTGAGCTTTTGTTTTTGGTGCTTTTTTTGACTTGATTTTATTACTTACTTTATTCCATGTTTCTTCATCGATAATTGGTTGGTGAAGACCTTTTACTAGTATATGGTTTTTATTTACGGGTCTAGTGGTTATAATATTTCCATCTTGTAATTTTTTTTCACTTTTTCTTTTATTCCAGGTTATATATCCTTTTATTGATGGACTTTGCAGAATGTTTCTGATACTTGAGGCGGTCCATTTATTATTTTTTCGTGGTTTTATTTTTAGGTTATTTAAATAGTTGGCAATATTGGTAGTGCCCATATTTTCATTTAGATATAGATTGAAAATTGTTTTTATTATTTCGGCTTCTTTTGGATTTATTACTAGTTTGAATCCTTTTTCACCTTTTAGTTTTTTTCTATTATATCCATATGGAGCGATTGAACCGACGTAGAGGCCTTTTTTACTGTTGATTAGTCTACCTCTTTGGATTCTTCTATTAATTGCTTTATATTCTCTTCGGCTCATGAACAAGCCAAACTCGAAGTATTCTTCATCAAATTCATCATTTGGATCGTATATTTTTGTTGGTGTGATTATTTTGGTGTCGGTGTATTTGAAGGCTCTTGATATTATTCCTTGATCCATGGTATTACCTCTTGCGAGACGTTCTACTTCGACTACTAGGACTCCTTTATATTGTTTTTGTTCTATTTGTTTTAATAGGTTTTTCATTACTGGTCTTGAACTGATGGTTTCGCCTGAGACTACTTCTCTATATATATCGATATTTGTTATATTTAATGATTTGGCTAGATCATTTAACATTAATTCATGATTTTTTAGGACGTCGATAGGATTTTTCTTTTCTAGTTCTAAGTCGGCTCTTGATTTTCTTAGATAAAAGGCATATTTGTTTTCTGTCATTTATGTCACCCCTATAATTATATGTTTCTTTTATTTTTGTTTTATTAGTGATGTTTTATTACGACAGTTATTTTTGCTTTAAAGGATAGTATAAGGTAATTTATATTTTTTACTAATTCTAATTTTACAACTAACTGCATACAACACACTTCTTTCATTTTTATATTTGTATATTAGCATATTTGGAGGTTGTGTTGGGAAAATTTGGAAAAATAATGCATGAAATTATATTTTAAGTACATGAAATTATTTTTTTGTATAATTAAAGTTCTTTTTTCATATTTATGAATGAGGGGTGTGGTGTTTATGTGCATTAGTGTATATGAGTTTGGTGGGTCTAGAATTGAATTTTATGATGAATTTATTCCTTGTGGGGACAGTGGGATTAAAAATAATTTATTAGATTTTTATAAGGTTATATGGAATATATATGGTAGTTTTCCTAATAGTGATGATTATTTTTATTCTTTAGATGAACTTAATGATTTAGATGATTATATTTTAATAAAGTAGCTATTTTGGGTATAAAAAAACATGCAATTATTTGTCTTCACGTTTCCCTTTTTGTTTTTCTTTTTTTATGAATTCTGGTGATAATAATGTGGTTGTATCACCGTTTTTGAATTTAATTATTTTGACGATTGTATCGACATAAAGTGTATTTTCTCTGTTGATGATGCAGCCTCTATGGGAGTATTCAAATCTATAGTCTAAAAGTTCAATCATTTCTTTTAGGCTTTTATTTATGGCGAGCGATGTTGTTAGCATGTGAATAATTATTTTTCTGTTTTTTGTATCTGTATCTATATAGTTTATTTCTCTCATGTCGAGATTGAAGAAACATCCTTGATCGTGGAAGTGGATTACTTCTAGTCGAAATCCGTTTTTAATTATTTTGTTTAGTAGGGTTTTGAGTTTCCCTTGATAGTCATCTTTTTTGGATAGGTATCCTATATACATTGTATCGCTTTTTGATACGGCTTCTAAGTATTTTTTTGTATATGAACTTATGTATATTAATTTTGAGTTTAAATCGGTTTTTCTAATTATCTTGGCGATTTGAATTCCGTTACTGGTGGGTGTTTCTATGTCGAGAATGTATATTTTGTTTTCTATTGTTTGGTTTTGGACGATGTCTCTGAATTCTTTACCATAATCTTGAAATGGATGAATTTTATATTTTAGTCTTTTATTTTTGAAGAAATTATTTACGGTATCTATAAGACCTTTTAAGAAAATATCGTTATCATCACAGATTATTATGTTTATCATACTACTTCACTCCGATACTACTTTTTTGTATTATCATTATAGCATAATTTTGATCGTTGTCTATGTGTTAATGATGGAATATTTTTAAATTTTACATTTACATCATCTACGAACAATCTCTTCAGTTCCAATGTCAGTAAGTAATGATTTCCCACGATCATCAGGCATTGTATATCTTTGGTCAAGGTATTGCCAAGCGGCTGCTAATTCACCGGCTGGACCTCCATATTGAGTTAAAATATATTTAGCCATTTTTAAATCTTTCTTTTTAATGTTGACTGGATATTGAAGTTTTTTTTCGTATTTCCACATTATGTTTTTCCCCCTTATTTATTTTCCCATGGCCACGGTGAGTTATTCCAGGCCCAAGGATATGTTGTACTTTCTCCAACGAATAATGGTCCATATTTTTGTTCATATTCGTTTCTAATTTGATTTGCTTTATCTGTGTATTCAGCAAATAATCTTATCATGTCTTGATCGTTTGGATTATTATCTAAATATAGATTTAAATCATGAGCAGCGAAACTATATGCATCTAGGTATGTTAATAGTTCGGCTTGTTCATTCATTGGTCTAATTTCAAATGGTTTTATATTTTTGAAATTGGTGTATAGATCTGGGAACATGTTTCCGCGTATAAATCCACCGTATACGTCATATACTCCATTGGGATTTACTTTTTGGTTGTAATCACATTTATTGAAGTTCATGTTGTTTCCTGCTTGTTTTGATAGTTTTTGTTGTAATTCTGTATTTCCTTTCACGTTTGTCATGTTTTGATTTTGCATCATATTCATTTGATTTTGATTCATTGGATTGTTTTGGTTCATGTTTGGCATGCCACCAAAGTTATATAATCTATTTAGGTATTCAAAATCATCTTGCATATAAGAATTCATATCTGAATAGTTATTCATTAATTACCCTCCTTCTTTAGTGTATGGTATGAAATTTGGATGATAGTGTATGGGTTATTAACTAAATTTTACGTTTATATAGGAATTTATAATTAAAAGGACTTGTCAAAATAGGAAATAACTGATAAAATATTATCTGTTATATGGCGTTGTTGGTGAAGTGGTTAACACAGTGGATTGTGGTTCCACCATGCGTGGGTTCGATTCCCACACAGCGCCCCATGTAAGATATTAAGACGAACTATGGAATGTAGTTCGTTTTTTTAATGGTTAAAAATAAAAAAATATCGAAAAACGATAAAAAAATATTGAAAAATAATAAAAATATGTTATAATATGCTTGAAGGAAGTGAATTTATGAAAGTTAAAGGAAATAACAGTGTTGGAAGTGTGTTAAAGTTTTTTCTACAGATTTGTATGGTTATTGGGGTTTTATTGTTAATTTTTCTATATCCTATTTTGAAGTCTTATAATCTACATTTTGATTTATTTGTAGTTATGATTTATCCTTGTGGAATTTTATTTTTAGGTCTTATATATCGATTTGTTGGCTTATTTAATTCTTTGAAGGAAAACAATCCTTTTTGTAATGATAATGTAATAAAATTAAATAGTGGAATGATTATTAGCTTTATGATTGCTGCTTTGATTATGATTGCATTATGCTTTTCTATATTTTTATATAATGATTATTATACTTTTAGATTTAATGTTTGTGTAGGTTTTATTTGTCTTTTGTTCTTTGGCGTTGGGATAGCTCTTTATGTTTTAAAGGAACTATTTAAAGAGGCTATTATTTATAAAGAAGAAAATGAACTTACAATATAGAATAGGAGGTTTATATGGCGATTATAGTAAATTTAGATGTAATGATGGCAAAGAGAAAGATTTCTGCCCAAGATTTAGCTAATAAAATAGGTATTACTCAAGCTAATCTTTCTATTTTGAAAAATAACAAGGGTAAGGCTATTCGCTTTTCAACATTAGACAAACTTTGCGAGGTTTTAGATTGTAAGCCGGGAGATATATTAGATTTTGAGAAGGAGAATAAAAATGAATAAATTTTTTATATGGATTTTGTTACTAGTAATAGGGAATTCAATTTTGTTTTATGATAAGGAACTTGGATTATCTGTTATATTATTTATAATTCCATTTTTAGTTTTTTTATATTATGTATTTAGGGAAAGGAATTTAATTAGAAATAAGTATGGATTGTTATTGATGATTCCCATTATTTTATTGGCATTAGCGTATTTTATTTATAATAACACCTTTTTTGATATTATGAATTTATTTGTAATCCCTATTTTATTTATAATTATGTATATTATGACTATCAATCCTACTAATAGGTTGGCTCAATTTTTTAAAGATATATTTATATTGATTTTTAAGCCATTTAAATATTTAGATGATTGTTGTAGTCAGCTTGGTGATTATATTGCTGCTAAGGTAAAGATTTCTGATAAAACAAAAAGCGTTGTTAAATCTATTGTTATAATATTGCCTATTTTGATAATTGTTTTATTACTTCTTTCATCAGCTGATATGATTTTTAACAGTGTATTTAGTGGGATGTTTAATTGGTTTGGTGATGTGATTGATAACTTTAGTATATCTAATGTTATTGGAAGATTAATTCAAATGTCATTATTATTTATATATTTATCTCTTTTAATTTTATTTTTGATTAAAGATTTTTCAAAAGAAGAATATATTTCTGAAGAGAAAAAAACAAAAGATAATTTTACTATGAAGTTATTATTAACTGTACTTAATGTTGTTTATATAATTTTTGATATTATTCAGATTAAGTCTTTAGTTTTCCATTCTGTTGGAGATGGGATTACTTATGCTGAATATGCAAGACAAGGCTTTTTTCAGCTTATGTTTGTGTCTTTGATTAATATAAGTATAATTTTATATTCTAAGAAATATAAAAATGGAGATAGTAAGTATATAAATATAATGAGTATTATTATGGTTGTACTAACATTTGTGATTATAGTTTCTTCATTTTTAAGAATGAATTTGTATGAACAAGAGTATGGGTATACGTTACTAAGATTACTTGTTTATATTACATTGTTTACAGAGGTTATTTTATTAATACCTACTGTAAAATATATTATAAATCCTCAAACTAAGATATTGAATTATTATGTAGTTATTATTGTCAGTGTTTATACGGTGATTAATTTTATTAATATTGATGGTGTTATTGCTGAAAGAAACATTGTAAGATACTACGATAATTCGAAATTAGATTTAAATTATTTAGAAAATTATTCTACTGATAATGTTCCTTCTTTAATTGACTTGTATGATAAGACTAAGGATAAAAAAATTAAAAAGGATTTAAAATCTTATTTATCTAACTTGGATACGTCAATGAATGGTTTTCAAGAATGGAATTTATCAAAAATGCATGCTAGGAAATTGATAGATGATAAATTTTAGTATGTTTATATTAAATAAATTTTAAAACGAACTATGGAATGTAGTTCGTTTTTATGTACGGTAGAAATTTTTGAAATTTTTTGGTATAATAATTTTATTAAAGGGCTAGTACAGACTTTGATTTAGTTTGTGCTGGCCTTTTTTATAGGAGGTATGATTGTGAAAAGGGAATGTTGTGTGTTGTATTTTTATTAGTTATAATGCCGATGGGGGTTTCTGCGCAAAGGGGATGTTGTTCCCACCATGGAGGAGTTGCATATTGTGGCTCTAGAGGCAAGTATATTTGTAATGATGGAACTACTAGTCCAACTTGTACTTGTAGTGGAGGAGCTAGTAGTAATTCTAATTATTCATATAGCCGTACAGTTCAAAGAACTGTAACACCAGTTTATGGTTGTACAAATAAGAATGCACTTAATTATAATTCTAATGCGAATAAAGATGACGGAAGTTGTATTGCAATAGTATGGGGATGCATGGATAAATCTGCTTATAATTATAATGAAAATGCCAACAAAGATGATGGAAGTTGTATTGCTAAAAAATATGGTTGTATGGATAGTTCTGCAATTAATTATGATGCATCTGCTAATACAGATAATTATAGCTGCAAATACAAGAAAACAATTGTAGACACAAAGAAAACAAAATATGAAACAAAGTACAAAGATAATGATGACCTTGTTAAAGGAAATGAACGTGTTTTGGTTAAGGGAAAAAAGGGAAAAAAAGAAGTAACTTACGATGCGATAGTAGATAAAGATGGAAAGATTATATCAAAAGAAGTTACATCTGAAGAGGTGATTGAAAAACCAATAGATAAAGTTATAGAAAGAGGCACAAAGGAAGCAAGTTCTATTCCAGCTTTATTGTGGATAATTTCTCTTGCCATTTCATTTTGGTATTCTTTTAAACATAAAGATGGTAATTTATTATTAAATAAAATTTCTAATACAAATCAACCAATAAAATTTATATTATATTTTACATATGTTGTGTTAATTATACCAGCATTTGTGGATATAATAATTGTATTTATTAATTTATTAAACCTTTTGTTTTGCAAAACGAATAATTAAACTTTTTTAATTAGAGGGACTATGTATATAGTTCTTTTTTATGGTGGAAATATATAGTAATTTTTGATATAATTTATTTATGATAGATTAGTATGGGTGAATAAGATGGGGAAAGAATTAAAATTGTTATTATCTTTATTGTCAGTTGTTATAGGTTTTATTGTTTTGTTTATAGATAGTAATTATAGCTTTATTTATTTTATGTTGTTTGTTTTAATTGCTATTATGTTTTTTAGACATTATATTGAAGATAACTTTTATTCTAGTGATGCTGATAAGGAAGACGTGACTGAAAATAAAACTGTGGAAAAAAATATTTTTTCTGATACTAGTTTAGTTGGTGAATATGAACTACCTAGTATTGATATTTTAGGTAAAAGGGTAAAATATAATTCTAAGGATGTTTCTGAAGTTAAGTTAGAATTAGAGAATCAGTTGAAGTCGTTAAAAATAAATGCGGATATTAAGAGTATTAATGTAGGAGCTTTATCTATTAGAATTATTATTAGCTTTAAATCTGTTAAAGATGCTTCTAAATTTTTGGATGTCACTAAGAAAAATACTGTGGAAAACTATGATGCTATTGAGGTTAATAATGTTGCCGGTGAGAAAAATACTGTGGAATTAATTTATCCTAATTTCGAAAAGAATGTTTGTAGTTTAAGAAATATTATTAATGGTAGAAAAAATAATAGATTTGAATTATTTATTGGTGAAGAGGATAATGGCAACGCACATATTATAGATTTATTTAAACATCATTCTGTAATGATTACGGGTCTTAATAATGATGAAATTGTTAATGTTATGAATGATATGATTATTAGTTTAATTATGAAGCATGATCCTAATGAACTTGGATTACTTTTGATTAATAATGGGGAAATGAATTTTACTGAATATAGTGAGCTTCCACATTTCATTACTCCTTTGGTTAGTGATGATAATGAAAGTTTGTCTTTATTAAAATGTGTTATTAGTGAGGTTGATAGAAGGAAGTCTTTGGATACTGATGATGTTTTAGAATTGAAGAAACTTGTTTTATTTATTCATGATATTGATTATATGGTTTATTCTGATAATGATGAGTATTTAGATGCGATTAAATATATTATTAGATATGGCGGAGAAGTAGGTATTTATTTAGTTTGTTCTTCTAATTATATTGATGACGATGAATCTGATGATTTGATTGTTATATGTGACGCTATTGTGGCATTTAGACATAATAGTGATACTTGGTTTAATAAATATAAAGATACTTGTATTGATGATTGTGCTTTTGTTTATTATAAAGATATGCTTGATTATGATTTAATTAGAATTGCGCCTGCTTTTGTTAGTGAAGAAGCTATTGGCGATGTTGTGGATTATTGGAAAAGGGCTTGAATGCTCTTTTTATTGTGGAAAAAGCTTTAAAATGGTATAATATGGTAAACTTATTTGAAGTTGCTGGGTGTTTTGTAAAGGTTTATAAGCAATTGGATAAGAAGTAGGAAGGATTATATATGAATGATAATAGGAATGAGAAAATTGAGGAATTAACTTTGTTATTAATGTATTTAACTGCTTGGGATAAAAAAGGATTTTATTGTGATGAAAATGATGAAGTGAAGCAGGGAATGCTTAAACATAGTTGGAAGGGATATTCTTTTGATGCGTTAAATGGTTTAACGGATAAGGGATATTTATTTCCTACTAAAAATAGTAACAAATCGCGGACTTTAACAAAAGAAGGAGAAAAGGTTGCTTTGGAATTAGTGGATAAATATTTGAAGGAGAAGTGTTAAAATGACTAAAGTATTGACTTTTAGAGTTGGAATAGAGGGGTTAGAAGATAAAATTTGGAGAGAAATTGAAATAACTGATAGAAGGACTGTGGCTGATTTAGCGTATACTATACTTGCATCTTTTGATTCACTTGCATATCATTTGTATAATATAAAATATAATGGTAAAGTTTACGATAGTTGGGTTTGCATAGGGGATGATTATAGTGAAATTCCACCAATTAATGCGGTAATTACTAAATTAAGTAGTATTGGTTTAAAAGAAAATGATACTATGGAAATGGAATATGATTATGGATCTACAACGATATTTAAAATTACTTATTTAGGTTCTAGAGATTTAGAAAGAGGAAATGGTAATCATTATCCTTATATTATTGATGGAGCAGGAAGAGGTATGCTTGATGATATGTGTGATTTTGAATTAAAAGAAATAGTGGATGATATTGATAAGAAAGGATATTCAGAACATTATTTTACGCCTGGATATGAGCGAACTATAAAATATGATTATAGAAAGTATAATATAAAACTAGATAATTCTTTATTAAAGGGACTTATATTAGAAATCAAAAATGGATATGAAG
>CANRSQ010000035.1 GCA_947642475.1 uncultured Mycoplasmatota bacterium | reverse complement strand
CTATATATCTTTTTGTTAATTATTTTGTAGGTTCTGTATTTTCTATTATTGTACAACTGCTGTAAGAGTTTGTTTCATTTTGATAGAAATAAACGTTTAAATCCCCCTTATAATCAAAATAGAAAATTAAATTTTGTTTTCCATTTTGGAAAGTGTTATCGTATGTGTATTTGGTACCTTCCAATGAATTAATGTTATTTATCACTTTTTTGATAGATTTTTCTATTTGGCTATCGCTGATGTCAAATACCTTCTTGATTTCATTTTGGCTTAAAACTTTATCTTGTGATTTCGAATAAATATATGATTCTGGCTTATCTGTGCTTGTTTTATCTAGACATAAATCACGATTATACCTAATTGTACTTATTGAAATATAATCATTATTTTCATAAAGTGAATAATCCAAGGTTGATAAATATGAGTAATTATATTCTTTAGCAGCATTTGGACATTTATTAATATCAAATGTCGATTTTAATGTTTTATTGTATCGTTTTTTTGTTTCATTATTAATTTTATCAATTATTTTTTTTATTTCAGCATTATCTGTATCCATTTTTATCATGCTATAAACTGGTGTACTGGCAATTGAACAATTATCAGGGTTTTTGCATATATCCACTTCTAACGTCTGATCAACATCAAAATTATTATAATCTATTTTCTGTGATGCTAATTTTTCTTGATTTTCAAAAATTAGGATAATTATTCCTGCTATCACAACAATTGTTAGTATGATTATTGCAGTTATGCATATTTTTTTCTTCATTTTATCACCTCTTTTTATCCTGGACAGGTTGAAGCAGAACAAGCTTTACCTCTGGTATAAACTGTACATTTTTGTTGAATATACCAACCGCTCCAACTACCATCGATGATTTTGTACCATCCGCCTCCAGCATCTTCAACATGCAATTCATAAATTCCATTTCCTGTATTCTTGCTGCAATCCCATTCTGTTTTATTATGAAGACAAGTTGCTCCTGGTTTTGTTAAATCTTTATCTTGGTAACGACATGTATATACGGTTTCGTAGCAATCTCCTGTTGTATATTTTCCTAAATAATAGGCTGAATTCTTGGCATCACTACTTCTATTGCCAGCATTGTCGTTTACTCTAGCATAAACATAAACGGTTTTCCCACAAGCTGTTGTTCCACTTGTACTTGATGACCAACCACTCCAACTATGTTCTGCCCAGGCGCTATTTTCAGTAAATAGATATTGTACTGTATTATAGTTTACTCCACTACCACTATCAGCAAATGTCACCCCACTTACTTTTCCATTACTAACAGTTCCTTTACCGCTAATATATGGTGGGGTTGAATCTTTTTTGATTGAACCACTACTACATGTTTGGACATTGCCAGCATTATCGGTTATTGTTGCATTATAAGTAATACCATTTGATTCTGGTACAACTATAGTTGCACTTGTTGTTCCGTTACCACCATAGCTATGTCCAGCAGTATCTTTAACTACTGAACTTTTTACCTTTGAATGGGCATCACTAGTTGTAAGAATTACACTTAAATTACTTGTTGTGTACCATCCAGATGATGATGGACTTGCTGAAAGGGTTAAGCTACATGTTGGTTTTGTATTATCAAATTTGAATGCTCCGCTTTTGGCAGTAACTGATCTATTTCCAATTAAATCTTCAATTCCTGATTTAATCCATAAATAATATGTTCCGTTTAAATCTTTGGCATTTACTTTTATTGTTGTACTTTTTGCGCCTTTTATATTAGTTGCTTTTACATATGATGAATAACTTGGCTCATTAGTATTACTTGTACTCCAAGCATAGTATATATTTTGATTTGCTTTTAAACCACTTTTTGGATCTTTTAAGGTTACGGTTACTTCGGCAGTTTGTGACCAATCTTTACTATTTGGACTGAATGACACAGTTGGTGGATCATTGTCTTCAACTTTAAAGGTGAATTTTGCTTTTTCGTCTGGTGTAAGATCAGTATCATCATATCCTCTAATATTACCTACTCTATCTTTGATATAAATATACCATTGTCCAACGTTTAGGTATTTTGTAATTGTTCCTGTTCCACCATATGCTGGAAATCTAACAGTTGTAAAACATGAGTCGTTTGGATCTGTTGGCTTTGTAGCTGAATGACTAAAGCAATAACCGCCGACTCCACTATGTGCATCTGTCATGGTTAAATCTACTCTTTGTTGTGAATCATAGTTCCACTCTTTTAATTCGGTTTTTACTAGTTTAGGTTTTTGGATATCTATTTTTTCTACTTTTGTAGTTTTTTCTATTTCTGATTTGCCTTTCATATTGGCTTTAATGTTACCATTTTGATTAAATGTTATGGTTGCTGTTTTTCCACTTGGTACAGTTTGTATTTCTCCATTATCTTTTTGATATGTACATGTAAAATCTGTTCCACATTCTTCTGGGTAGAATATAGTTACTGTTTTTTCTTTTGACCATTTATTATTTCCAGGATTAATTAGAAATTCTATTTCTTTTGAAATATGGGTCTTACATTCTCCATCTGCGATACTGTATTTTCTCGTTCCTTCTTTAGAAATAATAACTTCAATTGTAAAATTAGTATCATAGTTTCCTTCTTCGACTATTTTTTTGACTGGATCTACTAATTTACCTGCGTCTATTAATTCTTGAAGGCTAACACAATATATATTTCCTGGTACACTTGGATATTTATCTTTATCTAAATCTAAATATTCGCCTACAGCTTCAAAAATTATATTGTTTTGTGTTTGTTCAACATCATCTTCCCTATTTTTTACTCCGTTTATTATTAGTGGGATTATGAGTAATAAAAGTAAACCGATTATTACTATTACTCCTAGGAGTTCTGCTAGTGTGAATCCTTTTTGTTTCATGTGCCACCTACCTTACTTTCTACTATTTAATTATATATTAATATTTGTTTTTTTGCAAGTAAAAAGAGTTTTAAAAAACTCTTTATTTAATTTTTATTTGAACTATGGTACATCCTTCGTTAAAGTAATGGGTTTTAAAATCTATTACTAATGGATGCTTTTGTAGTATATTTTTTGTTGTTTCTCTTAAGATTCCAGTTCCTCTTCCGTGAACTATTGTAATTAATTCTTTTTTCATTTTATAGTTATCTTTTATAAAATCATTTATGGCTACTCTAGCTGTTTCTCTATCGTATCCATGTAAATCTAATTTTGGATAACTATCTAGGAAAATTACCTCATTTAATTTCGTCATATACATCATTCATTTCTTCTAAGGTTGGTATTGATTTATAACTCCCTACTCTAGTTACTGATAAAGCTGATGCAAGTACGGCAAATTTTAGATTTTTTTCATAATCAAAATTATTAGCAAGGCCATAAACAAAAGCCCCATGGAAGATATCACCTGCACCAGTTGAATCTATTGTTTTTACTTTTACTGATGGCATTATTTTTATTTGGTTATTATGTTTATATAATACACCATTTTCTTCTAGGGTTATGATGATATTATTTTTGAACATTTCTTCCATTTTTGTATAGTTTTTAACTAGGGTTAGTTTATCGTCAAAATCTATTTTAATTCCGGTTACTTTTTCGGCGAAGCTTTTTGAACATACTAGATATTTTACTTCTCTAGCAAGGTCAATGATTTCCTTTTTGTCTCTATCAGCATCTATTACGGTGATAGCTTCTGGAAATTTTTTTAATAGTTCTTTACTTGCTTCATATTCCTTTCCATCTATTAAAATTATATCTGGATTTTCATTTGGTGTGAAGGGGTTTAGATGTGAATGTTTTGGAACATACATAAGAATAGTTCTAGATCCATTTTCTTTATTGGCTAAAATTAAGCTATGTGAAGTTGAGATGTTTTCATCTAAAACTAGATTGTTTACTTTGACGTGATTTAGTGAAAACTCTTTTTTTATTTTTTTACCGTATTCATCATTTCCGAGTAATCCAGCGATTTCAACGTCTTGATTCCATTTTCCTAAAAGGAAAGCGGCGATGGCAGCGGGACCGCCAGCACAATCTGTTTTTTCGTGATATCTTGTTTTGGTGTTTTCTTTTGGAAAACTATCGGCAGGAAATGTTGTATCGTAGGTAATATGTCCAACACACAAAATTTTCATTACTCTCTCTCCTTTATAACGGCTCTAGCGGCGGCTAAAGTAGCAACTGGAACACGGTATGGTGAGCATGAAACGTAGTCTAATCCAATTTTGTTAAAGAATTCTATACTTTTTGGATCTCCTCCATGTTCTCCACAGATTCCAAGTTCGATATTAGGATTGGCTTTTTTAGCAAGTGAAGTAGCAACTATTAATAATTTTCCTACTCCTTCGGTATCAATTGTTTTGAATGGGTCTTGTTTAAATATTCCTTTTTCATAGTAGTCTTCTAGGAATGATCCGGCATCATCTCTTGAAAAGCCGTAGGTCATTTGGGTTAAATCGTTTGTTCCAAAGCTGAAGAATGATGCTTCTTTGGCTAGTTTATCTGATTCTACTACGCCTCTAGGTGTTTCAATCATGGTTCCAATTTCGTAATCTATTTTCATTTTATAACTATCAAATATTTGGTTTATAGCTTCGATTATAATATTTTTTAAATATAGATATTCGTTTACATCCCCTACTAGTGGAATCATTAATTCTGGGTACACGGTATAGCCTTCTTTGGTTACAGCGATGGCAGCTTCAATTATGGCAGTTGTTTGCATTAAGGCTATTTCGGGATATGTAATGGCAAGTCTACAACCACGATGTCCCATCATTGGATTAAATTCTTTTAGGTTTTCTACTGTTTCTGTCATTTCTTCTTCGGTCATATTTAATACAGCAGCTAGTTTATCAATATCTTCTTTTGTTTTTGGCAAAAATTCATGTAGTGGTGGATCTAAATATCTGATGGTTACTTTATGATTATTTGCAGCTCTAAAGATATCTTCGAAGTCGTGTCTTTGAATTGGTAAAATTTCTTTTAGGGCTTTTTCTCTTTCTTCTTTGGTTTTGGCGACTATCATTTTTCTTATAGCAAGTAATTTTTTTTCTTCGAAAAACATGTGTTCTGTTCGGGATAGTCCAATACCTTCGGCTCCAAATTTGAAAGCATTTTTGGTATCTTGTTTGGTTTCGGCGTTGGCTCTAATGCCTAGTTTTTTTATTTCTTTGGCCCAGTTCATAAATATTTCGAAGTCGCCAGAAATGCTTATATCACTTGTTTTTATTAGTCCTTCATAGACTGTTCCGGTTTGTCCATCTAGTGAAATGTTATCACCTTCATGGTAGGTTATATTTCCTATAGTCATTGTCTTTTCTTCTTCATTTATTGTTATGTCATGGCAACCACTAATACAACATCTACCTATTCCTCTTGCAACGACAGCGGCATGACTGGTCATTCCACCTCTTATTGTTAGAATTCCAACTGCACTATTCATTCCTTCGATATCTTCTGGTGAGGTTTCAGTTCTAACTAGGATTGGATCGATTCCTTGTTTTTTTGCGTTTACTACATCTTTTACATTAAAATATATTTTTCCAGATACGGCTCCTGGTGATGCTGGAAGTCCTTGGGCGATTTGTTTGGCTTCTTTTAGGGCCTGTTCATCGAAGGTTGGATGTAAAAGTTCATTTATTTTTTCTGGTTCGATGCGCATTAGGGCTTCTTCTTTGGTTATTAGTCCTTCGTTTACCATATCAACAGCGATTGTTAATGCGGCTTTAGCTACTCTTTTTCCATTTCTTGTTTGAAGGATATATAGTTTTCCTTTTTCGACGGTGAATTCCATATCTTGCATATTTTGGTAATGTTTTTCTAATATTTTTGAGATATCTTTTAATTCTTTATAGATAGCAGGATAATCTCTTTCCATGGCTTCTACTGATTTTGGGGTTCTGACACCAGAAACGATGTCTTCTCCTTGAGCTTTTTCTAGATATTCACCATAAAGGTTATTTTCACCAGTAGATGGATTTCTTGAGAAGGCAACTCCAGTTAAGGAATCATCGGTTAAGTTTCCATAAACCATTTCTTGAACGTTAACGGCGGTTCCTAAAGTATCGCTTATATTATTCATTTTTCTATATATGACTGCTCTTTCGGTATTCCAAGAACGGAATACGGCCTTTACGGCTTCTAATAATTGTACTTTGGGATCTTCCGGAAAATTTTCTTTGGTTAATTTTTTATAGATTTTTTTTGAATCCATGGCTATTTCATACATATCTTCGGCGGTTAGTTCTAAATCGTTTTTGACATGGCGTTTTTCTTTTTTGTCTTCGATTAATTTTTCGAAGGCGTCTTTTCCTTTTTCTTTTACGACATCGGCAAACATCATGATAAGTCTACGATATGAATCATAGATAAATCTAATGCTTTCTTCATCTTTGGCAAGGTTTCTAGCGATTTCGTCATTTAGTCCTAAATTTAAAATTGTATCCATCATGCCTGGCATACTAATTGGTGAACCACTTCTTACTGATAGTAATAATGGGTTTTCTTTATCGCCTAGTTTTTTGCCGGTTTCGTTTTCTAGTTTTGTGATTGTTTCTAGAATTTCTGTTTCGATGTTTTTATCTATTTTTTTATCGTCTTCATAGTATTTATTACAAGCTTGTGTTGTTATTGTAAAACCGTTTGGAACTGGAAGACCCATATTTTTCATTTCGGCTAGATTGGCGCCTTTACCGCCTAATAGGTCTCTCATATCTTTATTTCCTTCTTTAAAGAGATATACGTATTTTGTCATTTGATAGCCTCCTTTTATTTTTACTCTTTTATTATTATACCATTTATTGGTGTATCTTGTATATTTTTTTATTATTTTTTAGCTCTTGGGTGACTATTTAAGTAAACATTTCTTAGTCTTTCATTTGAAACATGGGTATATATTTGGGTTGTTGATAGATTCTCGTGTCCTAAAAGATCCCCAACACTTTTTAAATCTGCTCCTTCATTTAACATATGTGTGGCATAAGTATGTCTTAATGTATGCGGGGTAACATGAATGGTTAGGCCGGCTTTTTTTGTGGTTTCTTCGATTATTTTTCTAACGGTTCTTTCGTTTAATTTATTACCGTGTTTATTTACTAATAAGTAGTTTGTTTTGGCATTTCTAACTTTTAAATATTCTTCTATTTGTTTTGTGCATTTACTTCCGTAATAAACATATCTTTCTTTATTACCTTTTCCTAAAACTAAGATTTTATGTTCTTCAAAGTTGATATTTTTTATTTCGATATTTACTAGTTCGCTTACTCTTATACCGGTTGAGTAAAGAAGTTCTAGAATAAGTGAGTCTCTTATACCTTCTTCGGTTTCTTTATCTGGTGTATTTAATAGTTTTTCTAAATCGTTATAGTTTAAAAATGTTGGTAGTTTTTTTTCTTTTTTAGGATTACTTATTAAGGCCATGGGATTTTCTTTGATTTTATTTTCAGCTTCTAAATATTTAAAATAGCTTTTTAATGAACTTACTTTTCGTGATATTGATGAGGGTGAGTATTTTTTATCATATAATTCTTTTAGATATCCTCTTATATCATTTATATCTATTTCTTTTATGTTTTTGCCCTCTAAGTATTTATAAAATTCTTCTAAATCTACTTTGTAGTTTATTATTGTATGATCAGAAAAGTTTTTTTCATATTTTAAGTAATCTAAGAATTTATCTACCATATTATCACCACCTTTATTTTATCAAAAAAAAGGTTTTTAATAAACCTTTAATTAATTGTGTAGGGATTAGATTCTGTTCCTTTTCCTTTTAATGTTATATCTGATTTTAAGAAGACAACAGGAAATAGACTGTTTCCGATGTAAGCTCGATTAAAGGCAACCGTCCCCGTTGAATATACGGCCCAAACTGAAAATGATTCATTATTAGACCATGGAGTCATTGTCCAATATGCTATATCTTGCGCTAAATAATTACCATTTTTACATTGGGTATTTCCAGTTCCATAGGCTGAAATAACGGATATACAATTCGAATCTAAACTTGATTTAATGTAATCGGTTATATTAATTAAGCCAACATTACCTTTCCATTTATATTTTTGTTCTAAAGCATTATCGGTTTCTAGAGTTTGATTACTTACATTTCCTAATAATCCAACGTTCCATAGGTGATTATCTATTTGTGATTTTGCTGTTTCGCTTAAACTATTATAATAATTATTATTTAAATATTTGGTGGCTTGTGACTCTTCACTTGGTAAGGCCAACGCAGTACCACCTATTGTTGTTGGCATCGATGTTATATTTTCGCCATTCGCATTTAACATAGTTGTGTCGCTACCCCAAACATTGCAGCCTGAACTAGGACTATTACAATAGGCTGATGTTCTGGCATTTGCTTCATCATAAGCCATTGTTTCTAGTTTATTTTTTTTGATTATTTTTAGTGTATTATCTTTTTCTAGGGCTACTATCCTCCAAAGTTCATTGTTAAACATTATATAGTTATCCGGATTAGATCCTTTAAATATGTATCTTCCACTTTCTAATGTATCTTGGTATAGTCCATCGCCTGATGTTGTTACTTTGTTTTTTAGTTCTTGTGGTGTTATGCCTTTTTCTTTAATGTTACCTTTAGCAGTTATGTTTATGTTTGTACTGAAGGCGGCATAGCCTACTGTTAGGATAAATAATAAACTTAAACTGGTTATCATTATAAATTTCATTTGTTTATTTTTTCTTCTTTTTCTTCGCATATTATATTTCACCTTATACACTATATCAAAAAAAAAAAAAAAAAAACAAGGTAATATTATTGCTAGATATAGTTACCTTGTTTTATGTTGTTCTGTTTCTGGAGTACCAAAAAACAAGCTTTCTGTAAATAGTGCCATTTGCATGGATCCTTCTTTTTCAATTGTTGTTTTTTCTTCTGGAGTTTTTACAATTTCTAATTTTGCAACTGTTTTACTTTGTTCTCTGGCTTTATCTCTTTCATATTCTGCTCTTTCATTAGGTGGGATTATATAATCTTCATAAATCTTATGTAATTTTTCATCTAATTTATTTTTTGTGATAAGGTGGGCGCGAATATTGTGATATTGACTTAATGATGTTAGTTCTAACTCACCGTTTTTAAAGTTATTAAACTTTCTTTGTTTATCTAAATTCATTAAGGCATATTTTAAATCTCTTCCGAATGGATTTTTAATATTTTTATATTCTTCCATGTACATACGATATTCTGATTGATACATTCCCTTGGTCCATCTATCTATTATTGTTTGCCTCAAATCTTCAACTGTTGGATGACCTAAGCTAAAAGTTGGTGCGATCTGATTTTCCTTTAGGAAATCTACTAGTTCTTGTTCATCGTTATAGACAACTGGTAAATATCCATAATTATGTTCCTTATTAGTGTGAGTAATTTTAACATATATTTGTTGATAGTCAATATCGTTAGGTAATGTAGCTAAATTATTCTGAGCAATATAGGCTAGCATTTGTTCTTTATTTTTGAAGCTGGCAGTAAATTTATCAATTACCATTAAATATGTTTGCTTTCCACCAACACTAGTTGATCCTTTTCTCATTTTAGGAATTTCAACGACTGTTTCAAACCCTGGTGCGGTTAAAGTTAAACTAAAGCTTTTTACAGCTGGTCTTTGTCTTTTTGCCATATTCTTGTCCCCCGTTTCTATCTTTATTATACTGTTTTTATGATTTTTGTCAAAAAGAAAAAGTAGCT
>CANRSQ010000034.1 GCA_947642475.1 uncultured Mycoplasmatota bacterium | reverse complement strand
TCATATTATCGTCTCCCTTCAAACAACGACTGTTTTAAGAAGGTATATTTTACCCTCTCATATATATCCTACGATATTTGTACCCCCATTTCCTTTTTTTACAAGAAAAAAATTGCATTTTTTGTGCAATTTCTTCAGAAAAAAGGACTAGCAAACGCTAGTCCTGAACATAATCAATAATAATTTTTGCCGATTTATTATAATATTTAACGTCATTGTTAGCTGGGTTGTTGTATGAAATAGTCACAATCATTGTTGTACTTTCCCCAACAGCTAACTTGTCACCAATTGCAATACCTGATGTTTTAAATTCTATCATATCATTAGATTCCTCTGGAACTAAACGAATATCTTCCACCTTAGCATTAAGTTGCCCTTTATTCGTTATTGTAAATTCATAAACAATTTTATCTTCAGGATCTGTTAAAGCCACATTAAATGAAGCCGATAAAGCATCAAACGTTACAGGAGTTATTTCTCTCGCAGAACCATAAACACCCGTATTAATTGCTTTAGTAAATGAAATATTCCATTTATCTGAAACTACAGGATTTGATGTTCCAGCATTACCAGAGTTAGTCTCACCAGTTTTATTATTATTCTGAGTATTTTTATTGTCCTTATCATTATTATTAGAATCATTATTGTCAGTATTAGTACTAATATCATTTTTATTAGAATTGTTATTCCAAGGAACAAATACATCTGTAACTTTCTTTATACCCCTAAGAACCGCATTATAAGCAAGCGGTTGAGCAAAAACAGCATATCCAACAACAATCGCTAAAGCAGATATCGCAATAATAGTATTTCTTCGTTTTCTATTTTGAACGTCTTTCTCTTGTTTCCTCATAAAATACCCTCTTTTACTTTACTAAAAAAGTATATCATAATATATAATCTTTTTCAAGTAATGAAAAACATATTTTAATCCGAAAAACATAAATTTAATTAGGAGGTACACATGAAATACTTAAAAAGAATATTAAAAGCTTTTTTATTTACCGCTTTAAGCATCTTAATTCTTACATTTATATTTACGTTTCTAAATTATTTTGGAATCATTAATAATAAAATAATGATGGTATTCAAAATAATTATTCCAATATTCTCTCTTGCCTTAGGTGGATTCATTTTAGGAAAAGGCGCTAATAAAAGAGGATATTTAGAAGGATTAAAATTAGGCCTAATAATTACACTTTTAATACTAATAGGAAACTTAATCTTTAAAGAACATTTAGTCCTAAAAGATTTTATATTCTATTTATCATTAATAATATCATCAATGTTTGGAAGTATGTTTGGTATAAATACAAAAAAGGAATAAAATTGTATAAACTATACAGTTTTATTTTATTGTATATGGATCTGACTGTGTCCCTTCTCCTGATAATGTTATTTCTGATTTTAAATAAACAGACGGACGAACATCATTAGTTAATCCAACTCCTGCACTTGCATAACTACCGTTCACATCTCCTGAATGCATTATAGTCCATACAATAGTTTCGTAATTTAAACGACCAGAAATAGTCCACTGGTTTATTTCACTATTAAATAGCCAGTTATGTGTGTCGGAATTTGTATAACAAGCTGGTACATCATAATTATTTGCATATAAACTTGTACAGTTACTATTAGTACTCGCTTGTACATAGTCCAATGCACCCATCAATCCTATATTGCCGTTCCATTTGACTGATTGTGATTGAGCTAAATCTGTTTGAAAAGTTTGATCAGCAGAAAAAAATATTCCTCCTACACTCCAATTATATTTTTGAATTTGACTTATGGCTTTAGTTGTTAAGGAATTATAATAGTCATCATTTAAAAATGTATTTAATGTTGCTGTTGCCCAGGCACCAGAATAAGATGTATCCCAAGCTTTAGCGCCTATACTATCTTTTTTTATTATTTTTAATGTCTCATCGGGTTCTACAGCTATTATTCTCCACATTTCATCATTAAAAGTTATATAGTTATTTGGATCTGCTCCCCTATAAATATATTTTCCCTCTTCATAAGTATCTTTATAAAGGCCATCACCAGAAGTAACAACATTGTTTTTAAGTTCACTTGGAGTAATACCCTTACTTACTATATTTCCTTTCGCATTTATATTTAAATTAGTTTGAAACGCTGCATATCCCGCAGTCATTATACAAAACAAGCCTATCATAGACACTATGATTATTTTTCTTTGTTTTTTTCTTTCTTTTCTAGTTAACCTTCTTCTATGACCCATACAAACTCTCCTATCATATTTTCTTATAAATCCAGAATACCTCAAAAAAAAAAAAAAAAAACAAGTAATATTTTCCCTAAATCACTTATTTATACAATTTTCTTATAAAAACTCAGACTTATTTATCTGAGTTCTCATATCTATCTAAAAATTCTTTTTTATATTCTAAGAAATTACCATTCTCAATAGATTTTCTAATTTCTTCAGTAAGTCTAATCAAAAATCTAATATTATGAATAGAAAGAAGTCTACCACCTAAAGTTTCCTTAGCTGTAAGTAAATGTCTAATATAAGCTTTAGAATAATTCTTACAAGCATAACAATCACATTCACTATCAATAGGCGTAAAATCTTCCTTAAATTTTAAATTTTTTAAATTAATTTTTCCATTATAAGTAAAAGCATTTCCATGACGTGCAAGTCTAGTCGGTAACACACAATCAAACATATCAATACCACGTTCAATACCCTCAAAAATATCTGATGGCTCTCCAACCCCCATTAAATATCTAGGTTTATCAGTAGGCAAATACTTAATCGCATCATCAATCATTTGATACATTACATCTTTACCTTCACCAACACTAGTTCCGCCAATCGCATAACCATCAAAACCAAGTTTAACCGTTTCCTCCGCACTCCATTTTCTTAAATCAGCATATTCCCCGCCTTGAACAATCCCAAATAAAGATTGATTTTCATTGTTAAAAGCATCCTTACCACGTTTAGCCCACCTAAGCGTTCTTTCAGTACTATTTTTCGCATAATCATAATCAGCTGGATAAGCAATGCATTCATCAAAACTCATCGCAATATCACTGTCTAACTTATTTTGAATTTCAATAGATTTTTCAGGCGTCAAAAATAATTTTCTTCCATCTATATGACTCTTAAAATAAACACCTTCTTCAGTAATATCTTTTGGTTTTGCTAAAGAAAACACCTGAAATCCGCCACTATCAGTAAGCATAGGACCATCATAATTCATAAATTTATGAAGTCCCCCGGCTTTAGCCACAACATCCTCACCAGGTCTAAGCCATAAATGGTAAGTATTAGATAAAACAATCGCACTACCAACCTCTTTAAGTTCCTCAGGTGTTAAAGTTTTAACAGTTGCTAAAGTCCCAACTGGCATAAACATCGGTGTATCAAAAGTACCATGATTAGTATGTAATTTACCTAATCTAGCTCTTCCATCATTGCAAATAAGTTCATATTTTACTTTCATAATCCATACCTCGCTTTATAGATTATATATTATTTCTATAGTTTTTGCAAGCGAAAATAAACTCCTTAAATAACCTATCACTATTAATATCATCTAAAAATTCAGGATGCCACTGAACCCCAAGAAAAAACTTTTTATTCTTATCTTCCAAAGCCTCGATAACCTCTCCGCAGTAACCGACACTATCTAAATCCGTAGAATAAACTCTATCATGATGTTTACTATTTACATAAATATATTCTCTACCAATAATATCAAATAACTTACTTTTCTTATCAATCTTAACATAATGAACATAATCTTTACTAATATCATGACCTGCATCATCCAAAATAACACCATTAAAAGCCTTACCCATTATCTGCATTCCCAAACAAATACCAAGTACCGGAATATCAATTTCGTGCAAATATTTAGCAATTAAAACATCCAAATCATTAAGTTCTTCCCCGCCCTGTAAAACAATACCATCACAAAAACCAATCATTTGCTTTAATCTTAGTAAATCCTTATCATCAAAACTAAGATCATCATTAATACTTGGAACTAAACAAATTGGAAAAACCTCATAATTAAAAAGCTTATCACATAAAGTTTTATAAGCTATAATCTCCTTATTATCTCCCATAACCATCGGTCTTCCTATAATTCCAATAACTGTCACACAATCACCATATATAGTATATGCAAGAGCAAAGAAAAAACAATGTTTTTTTCAAACATTGTTAACGTGCTTTACATCCATGACTAGCAGAATTATACTCTTCAGGTTCGTCAAAAATCTCTGTAATTTCGCAATAAGATTCAATCCCACGTTGATTAATAAATTCAAATTTTTCTTTAGCGCGTTTACCTAACACCGCCATCCCAAAAATTGAATCCTGAGCTAAAAAAGTAAAGCCAGTAGTAGATTTTAAAATAGCCGTATTCGCATAAACTAAAGTAAATTTACGTTCACTTCTTCCATCAATAGATGCCGCAAAACTAGTTCCATAACTAATTTTATCAGTATTAATCGGATCTAAAGCCACTTCAGCCTTTTCCAAAATTTCTTCAATTTCTCTTTTTCTTTCTTCTTCATATTCAGATAAAATACCATTATCCGCAATAATACCATTAAGTTTTACAAGTTCAGCTTCTAAAGCCTCCATTTGTGAAGAAAATAACATCATATCACCAGAACTAGTTTGTCCAGGTAATCGGTTTTTATCACAAAAACACTTATTTGCAAGTTTCATCATAATAAGATCATATTCATTTCTAATCAAACTAACAAAAGCCCCATTACAATCTAAATTATAAAATAATTCATAAGTTTCTTTACTTTCACTATCAATAATTTTTGTTCCAACCCTATAATCAGTTGTAATTTGAATAATAAGTTTAACTGAACCGTCAGCTAATTCCTTATTAAAAATATAATTTTCTCCCTTTTTAACGAAACCAAAGTTAAGAAGTTCTTCAAAATTAACCTCTTTTTCCTTCATTAATTGTTCTAAACTAATCATAAAAATCCCCCTTCAAAAACGCCTATATCCTAACATAATCAAAACTAAAAGTCAAATTCAAAAAACAGTGTACAAAACACTGTTATTTTACTTTCATTCCATGATCTAAAGAATTACTATTTATAAGTTCTAAAGCCGGCCAGTTATCAAAAAATCTAAGTTCATGACCAGCCTTTTCATCAAACTGTTCAAAAGTTAAATCAATCAAATAATAATCATCCATTTTCGCCAAAGCAAAATAATGATCATAATCAGCCACCATCATATCCCTAATATTAAATACCAAAGAAAAAACATTTATACTATCTAAATCAAAACTAACATTATTAGCAGCATAATAACATAAACCCTCAGTATCACCCGCTAAAGAAAGTTCCTCTTTAACATTATTTATAATATTAACAAAATCACCCATAATTTCCTCCATATCAAAAAAGAAATATAATTACATATATTTCTGCATTTGTTTCATCATTTGATTTACTTGTTTTTGGCTAGGTGTTCTACCCATACCAGACATCATTGCCTTAATCATTTGTTCATTAATTGGTGGATTTTCTTTTAATTGTTTTTTAGTAAGTTTTCTAGAAATTAAAAACCCAATAATTGCTCCAACAATTACACCACCTAAAATTTGTAGTAAATCTATTAAAAATGCTCCCATTCTATCATTCCTTCCTATAACGTATTTTACTAGAAAATATGCTTTTTTTCAAGGAAAATTACAATAAATCCTTAATTCTTTGTTTAATTTTCTTATAACTAAAATTCATTTTATTTAAAACATCTAAAGGTTTCCCACTTTTACCAAAAGAATCCAAAGTAATTAGATACTTATCATTAGATACAAATTTACGAAGTCCAAATGAACTACCAGCCTCTATAAAAAACGTTTTTACTCCCGCTGGTAAAACACTATATCTATAAGACTTAGGTTTCTTTAAAAATAACTCCATAGACGGCATCGATACAACCCTAAGATCATATCCATCTTCATAAAGTTCATTCGCAATATTAACGCAAGTCTCAACCTCACTACCAGTCGCAATTAAAATACCATTTAAATTTTCTTTTTCTTTTCTAACAATATAGGCACCCTTACTAATTTTCTTCGTACTAGTTCCTTCTAATTGCGAAACCTTTTGCCTAGATAAAATAATCGCACTAGGCTTTTTAAGCGCCATCGCCGCACTAAATACCCCTAAAGTTTCTTTAAAATCAGCCGGCCTATATACATTTAAATTAGGAATCGACCTTAAAATCGCTATTTGATTAGTTGGTTGATGTGTTGGTCCATCCTCGCCTACATTCATCGAATCATGCGTAAAAATATAAGTAACCGGAAGTTCCATAAGTGCGCTCATTCTAATAGCCGGTAACATATAATCAGAAAAACTTAAAAAAGTAGAGCCAAAAGGCAAATAACCAGATTCCGCAATACCATTTAAAATAGAACCCATCGCATGTTCGCGCACTCCAAACCATATATTAGTTCCACTATAATTGTTTTTACTAAAATCTCCACCATCAGTAATATAAGTTTTAGTTGAACTAGATAAATCCGCACTACCACCAAATAATAAATCAGTTTGACTAGCTAAAAAATTAAGAACCTTTCCGCCACTTTCTCTAGTAGCCTCATCATTAATATCTTCAAAAGGATTGCTCGTAACACTAAATCCAATTTCCCTATTCAAAAATTTTTGAAGTTTTTCCTTCTCATTTTTACTAAGCGAATTAACATAGTTTTTATATTTATCTTGCCAAACATTATATTTTTCTAAAGTTCGATTAGATACTAAACTTCTAAATTCTTTAATCGCATCTTCATCCACCCAAAAAGGCGTATCAGGAACCATAAGTTTATCCTTAAGCTGACTAATATCATCTTTATCTAAAGGTTTACCATGAACTAAATTAGTTCCCGCAAAAACAGATCCATCACCTAAAACAGTTTTAACCTCAATTAAAGACGGAAGGCCACTCTTTTGAGCTCTTTTAATCGCCTTATTAATTTCATTAACATTGTTTCCGTTTTTAACAAGAGTTGTATACCACCCCATTGCATCAAAACGTTCCCTAACATCCTCATCAAAAGAGTAGCTAATATTACCATCTAAAGAAGTATTATTAGAATCATATAAAATAATTAAATTATCAAGTTTTAAAGTTCCAGCTAATGAAGCAGCTTCATAACTAACACCTTCCATTAAATCTCCATCACCGCATAAAACATAAACATAATAATCAATTAAATCATAATTCTTAAATTTTTCCTTTAAACGTTTTGAAGCCATTGACATTCCAACCGCTGAAGCAATACCTTGACCAAGTGGACCAGTACTAATATCAACACCAGGTGTTACCCCAAGTTCAGGATGACCAGGAGTCACAGAGCCAAGCTGTCTAAATTTTTTTAAATCATCCAAAGAAATAAATCCAAGCATATATAAATTCGCATATAAAAGCGCTGAACCATGACCAGCCGATAAAACAAATCTATCACGATTAATCCAATTAGGATCATCTGGATTTACATGCATATAATTCGCATAAAGTGTATATAAAATAGGTGCGGCTGATAATACAATACCCGGATGACCACTACCAGCCTTATCAATCATATCAATTCCTAATAACTTTAAATTTGCTACTGTTCTATTCATATCTATCCCTCATAAATATTATAACAAACTTAAAGACAAATTAAAACAAAAATTAAGCATTAACAATAACAGATTTTTCGTCATTTTCTTCGAAATGGTTATTGTCAATAGAACCAATATAAGATACCCCCAATAACATAATAATAAGTCCAATCGTAACTTTATTCTTTAACATTTCCATACTATTACCTCCCCTTCACTATCTACACTTTACCACGAACAAACATTCGTGTCAATACATTTTCAAACAAATGTTTGACTTTTTACACAAAATATGTTAATATGTGTACATAGAGTAAAGGAGGAAAAAATGGAAAATTTAACAACTCGTCAAAAAGATGTTCTTGACTACGTAAAATCATATATAGTATCACATGGTTACCCACCAACAGTAAGAGAAATTGGTTCAGCCCTAGGAATTAATTCACCAGCTACAATTCATGCACATTTAAAAAATCTAGAAAAAAAAGGAATCATCAGAAAAGATAATTCCAAAAATAGAGCCATTGAATTATTAGTAGACAACGAATATATTCCAGAAAACGAAAAAGTAGTTGAAGTACCATTATTAGGCAAAATAACTGCTGGATCACCTATTGAAGCAATCGAAACACCAGATGAATATTTCAGTTTACCATCATATTTATTACCAAAAGGTAAAGAAGTATTTACTTTAAAAGTAAGTGGAACAAGTATGATAAATGCTGGAATATTAGACGGTGACGTAGTTATCGTTGAAAGAAAAAATACTGCTAGAAACGGTGAAATAATCGTAGCCATGACAGATGATAATGAAGTAACATTAAAAACATATTATAAAGAAAAAGATCACTTTAGATTACAACCTGAAAACGACACAATGGATCCAATTATTTTAAATAATGTATTCATTCTAGGTAAAGCAATTGGCTTATACCGTAAAATATAGAAGCTATCGAGCTTCTTTTTTTATAAAAAAATCTAGTATAAAACTAGATTTAAGAAATTATAGTATATGGATTTGTAATTATTCCTTCTCCATCTAATTGGATATCAGATGTTAGATAGACAGTTGGCAAGACGCCGGCGCCGTACGAGCCGAGGCTGCTCGCGCTGTTGTGGGCCACGAGGTCGTAATCGTCCACAAAGAACACGCTGGAAGAGCTACCTGCCAAAGGCGAAATTGTCCATAAATAGCCTAATGATGATGGTACTATATAGTTTGTTGTTTTACATGTACTATAATTTGTATTATTTAAACTTAAATTCCCACATTTTTCTGTATTGGTATTAGATCTTAATACATCACTGGCACTCATTAATCCTATCTTACCATTCCATGTAGTTCCATTTTCTGATTGAATTTGTGCGACCAAATCAGTATTATTATATGTTACTGAACCTACACTCCAAGAGTGGTTTTGAATTAAGTTTTGTGCTTCACTACTTAAACTATTATAGTAATCATTATTTAAATATGTATTTAATGAAGCATCTTTTAATACTGTTCCTGTTTTAGTTCCATTTACAAAGTTATCACTCACTGCCCATGCATTACATCCAAAACTTTTTAATGCACAGTACGTTCCACCTGCGCCATTACTTGTACTATCACGATTTCCTTTTGGATCAAAGGCCATACTCCCTATACTTGTTGCTTTCATTATTTTTAGTGAACCATCATTTTCTACTGATAGTATTCTCCATGTTTCATCATTAAATGTTATATAGTTATTTGGATTTGCACCTTTATAAATATATCTTCCTGATTCGTAATCATCAGAGTATAACCCATCTCCTGAAGTTGTTTCAGTTGCGATTAATTTATCTGCGGCTATTTCGGTACTTGGGGTTCCTGATGTACCATCTTTTTGTGTGTAATCAAGTGTTACTGTAAATGTTCCTTCTGTGTTTTCTGGTTGACTTGTTACATTACTATCATACTCTACTTTTACTGTTAATACTGCACTATCTCCTGCATTCAATTCGCTTCCCTCTTCTAATCCACTAGATGTAAATTTAATTGCTGGATTATTTGAATCTGTTAATGTTATTTTTTCTAGTTTCGCATCTATTGTTCCTGAATTAGTTACTGTTATATCATATTCTATACTATCTCCTGGACTAACTAAATCTGCTTCTATTGATGCTGTTAAAGTTCCTACTCCGATTATTTTTTTACTTCCATCTTCATTTAAAGAGGTAGAAGCCGAACCTGTTATGGCTCCCTCTGTTATGCTTGTTATTTTAATATTCCAATTACTTGATATACCTGATGTTCCTTTAATATTTAAGACACTACTAAAAGCCGCATATCCTACTGTCATTAAGACTAAAACACCTAATAAAGAACCTATTATTATATTTCTTTTTTTCTTTTCTGATTGTCTCATTTTTATTAACCTCTTTCCTACCATATACATCTTATCAAAAAAAAAAAAAAAAAAAACAAGGTAATATTATCGCTAAATAATCTTTTTATACGTTTGTATACAAAAAAGAA
>CANRSQ010000033.1 GCA_947642475.1 uncultured Mycoplasmatota bacterium | reverse complement strand
TTATTGAGGCATGGTCAAAGCACTTGGAATAAAGAAAATAAATTTACAGGATGGACAGACGTAGATTTAAGTGAAAAAGGAATAGAAGAAGCCAAAGAAGCAGGACAACTTTTAAAACAAGAAGGTATAACATTTGATATAGCGTTCACATCAGTTTTAAAAAGAGCTATAAACACTTTAAATTATGTATTAAATGAAATGAACGAAGATATTCCTATAAAATATAGTTACAAATTAAACGAAAGACATTATGGAGCTCTTCAAGGGTTAAATAAGGATGAAACTAGAAAAAAATATGGTGAAGAGCAAGTTCACATTTGGAGAAGAAGTGTTGATGTTAGACCACCAAAACTAGAAATAACCGATCCAAGATTTCCTGGAAATGACGAAAAATATAAAAACATACCGAAAGATCAATTACCAACAACCGAAAATCTATTAGATACAATCGATAGAGTCGTAGATTATTATAATGAAGAAATAAAACCAGAATTATTAAAAAATAAAAACATAATCATTTCTGCACATGGAAATAGCCTTCGCGCGTTAATAAAATATTTAGAAAATATAAATGATGAAGAAATAATGAATTTAGAAATACCAACAGGAAAACCATATGTATATGAATTAGATGATAATTTAAATATACTAAAAAAATATTATTTATAATAAAACTAAAAGATTAACACATTCAAATGTTAATCTTTTTAAATTAACAAAAGCTATTAATCAAAAACATAAACAGCTGTAGACATAGTAAGTATATTGTCAGAAAGTAAAGATGGAAGAAAGTATTGGAATAAATTAAAACAAAGGTTAAAAGAAGAAGGAAACGAAACGGTGACAATTTGTCACCAGTTGAAATTGAGAGCTCAAGACGGCAAATACCGTTTAACAGACATTTACGATATTGAAGGCACGTTTAGAATAATAAAATCTATTCCTTCAAAAGTTGAATAAAAAATAATCTTATTACCCATAACAACAATAAGGAGGAAAATAAATGAAGCAACAATCTATCTGGACAGGCGAAATAAATGAAAAACCATGTTCAGAATTAAATAAAGATATAAAATGTGATGTATTGATTATAGGCGGAGGAATAGCCGGAATAAGTACAGCTTTAAATTTAAAAGAAACCGACAATGTAGTATTAATAGATAAAGATAAAATAGGGTATGGAGTTACTTCACACACAACCGGAAAACTAACATATCTTCAAGGGACTGTGTATACCGATATTCAAAAAGCCTGCGATTTTAATACCGCTAAAAAATATTTAGAATCACAAAAAGACGCAATTAAAATTGCCGTAGAAAATATCAAAAAATATAATATAAATTGCGATTTAGAAAAAAATGATTCCTATCTTTTTACAACCGAAGAAGATAAAAGATTAAATAGTATCAGAGATTTTCTTTCAAAAACAAATACAGATTTTGAAGATACTAAATTACCCATAAATATACCATGCAAAGACGCCATAAAAGTAAAAGACACCTACGTTTTTCATCCTTTAAAATATATAATAGGAATAAAACAAATAATTAAAGATAAAGTAAAAATATATGAAAATACGACCGTCATCGACATGGATTATAAAGATAATCATTACACTATAAAAACCAAAAATGGACATACAATAACCGCAAACAAAGTAATAATTACTATCCATTATCCATTTTTTATTTTTCCAGGGTTAATGCCAGTAAAACTTGAATTAAAAAGGTCATATGCCTTATCAGCCAAACACCAAAACGAAACTTGGAACGCCATAAACATTGATAAAGAAATTTACTCAATAAGATTTTATAAAGATAATATAATAGTTGGAGGCTTTTCTCACGATTTATCAGATAATATAGACTATAAAAAAGAAGAAAATAAACTTATAAATTTTTATAACGAACACTTTATAAATAAACCAGAAAAAGTTTGGCTAACCCACGATATAACATCTCATGATTATTTACCAATAATAAGTAGATTAAACGCAAAACATCCAAATCTGTTAGTCGCTACCGCCTTTAATAAATGGGGAATGACAAACGGTATTTTAGCCGGTAAAATATTAGCTGATTTAGTAAACAACATCGAAAACAAATATGAAACACTATTCAAACTACATAGAAAAATCTCATTAGAAGAAACAAAAAACTTTATAAAAAGCAATTTTAAAATAGGAAAGACATATATAAAAACAAAACTAGATAAAAATAAAGAATTTTATAACAAGACATACATAACAAACATAGACGGCCATCCATGTGGTGTATACATAGATGAAAACGGAAAAAAACACATAACAAGAAACACATGCCCACATTTTAAATGCTCATTAATCTTCAACAACGCCGAAAAAACATGGGACTGTCCTTGTCATGGATCAAGATTTGATATCGATGGAAATTTAATCGAAGGACCATCAGTGTTTGATATAAAAATGCCTCCCAACAAAAAATAAAGTAAAAAAGTGCCAAGGACCTTTACATAACCTCCCAAAATAGCTTTACTCTTTAAGCAAACTCTGATATAGTTAAGTTAAAGATAAGCATAATAAAATTACACCAAAATAAAAGAAAGGAGAGAATATGAGCCAAGTAAACGTTACAAACGAAATAGGGAAACTAAAAAAAGTCTTACTACATAGACCAGGAAAAGAACTATTAAATTTAACCCCAGATACTTTAGAAAGATTACTCTTTGATGATATACCATATCTAAAAGATGCCATTAACGAACACAATCAGTTCGCTAACATTTTAAAAGAAAACGGCGTAGAAGTTGTATATCTAGAAGATTTAATGACCGAAACATTAGGCCAAAACGAAAAAATCAAAGAACAATTCATAAGACAATTCGTAAATGAAGCCAACATAAAAACATCAAAACATAAAAAAGAACTATATGAATTTCTAAAAAGTATCGAAGATAATAAAGAACTAGTTTTAAAAACCATGGAAGGCGTACAAATAAAAGATCTAAAAGATTACCAAAGATTAAACGAAGATCCAAATAGATTAATCGCCGATCCAATGCCAAACCTTTATTTCACTAGAGATCCATTTGCCAGTATTAGTGACGGAATATCGCTAAATAAAATGTATTCCATAACCAGAAATAGAGAAACAATATATGCTGAATACATTTTCAAATATCATCCAGAATATAATGGTAACAATATCTACTACAGTAGATATAATCCTTACCACATTGAAGGCGGAGATATTCTAAACCTAAATGAACATACACTAGCCATCGGAATATCCCAAAGAACCCAAATCGAAGCTATTCAGAAATTAGCCCAAAATCTATTCAAAGATAACAGAAAAATCGATACAATCTTAGCTTTTACAATTCCTGAAGAAAGAGCCTTCATGCACCTAGATACCGTATTTACCCAAATCGACTACGACAAATTCACATACTATCACGGAATAATGGAAACTCTTCACGTTTTTGAAATCAAAGAAGGCGACGACCCAACAACTTATGAAGACTTAGAAATAACTGAAATCGATGATACCCTAGAAAATATTCTAGAAAAATATTTAGAAAGACAAATAACCCTAATCCCATGCGCCGGAGGCGATAAAATAGCCGCCGAAAGAGAACAATGGAATGACGGTTCAAATACCCTATGCATCGCCCCAGGAACAGTAATAGTTTATGATCGTAACAACATAACAAACGAAGAACTAAGAAAACACGGCATCAAAGTAATCGAAATGAAAGGCGCTGAACTATCAAGAGGTAGAGGTGGCCCAAGATGTATGAGTATGCCACTAGAAAGAGAGAAGATATAATGATCGACTTAAGAGGAAGAGATTTTTTAAAACTATTAGACTTCACCACTGAAGAAATTGAATACCTAATAGAAGTATCACAAAATCTAAAAAACAAAAAGAAAAATAAAGAACCACACGATTATCTAAAAGGTAAAAACATCGCCCTAATATTTGAAAAAGATTCAACTAGAACAAGATGCGCCTTCGAAGTAGGAGCATACGATTTAGGCATGAACGTAACATATCTAGGTCCAACCGGTTCACAAATGGGTAAAAAAGAAACCATCGCTGACACCGCAAGAGTACTAACAACCATGTATGATGGAATTGAATATCGAGGTTTTGAACAAAACATCGTTGAAGAACTTGCTAAATACGCAACCGTGCCAGTTTGGAATGGACTTACAAACGAATTCCATCCAACTCAAATGTTAGCCGATATGCTTACAATCAAAGAAGAATTCGGAACATTAAAAGGACTAAACTTCACGTATCTAGGTGATGCCAGAAATAATGTTGCCAATTCATTAATGGTAGCCTGCGCTAAACTAGGATTAAACTTCACTTGCTGCGCCCCAAAAGACCTATTTCCAGAAGAAAAACTAGTAAATACTTGTAAAGAAATTGCTAAAGAAAACGGCACTACAATTACCTTAACCGAAAATCCAATCGAAGGAACCAAAGACGCAAATGTATTATATACTGACGTTTGGGTATCAATGGGGGAACCAATGGAACTGTGGGAAGAGAGAATAAACAAATTAAAACCATATCAAGTAAATAAAAAGTTAATAGAAAACGCCAATGAAAACGCCATTTTCTTACACTGCCTTCCATCATTTCATAATATAGACACAAAAATCGGTAAAGAAATATACGAAAAATACGGCCTAACCGAAATGGAAGTAACCGACGAAGTATTCGAATCACCAAAATCAAAAGTATTCGAAGAAGCCGAAAATAGATTACATACCATCAAAGCCGTAATGTATGAAACGTTAAAATAATGAAAATCGTTATTGCCTTAGGTGGAAACGCTTTAGGAAATACCCCAGAACAGCAAAAACACCTAGTAAAAGAAACATCAAAACACATTACCGATTTAATAGAAGAAGGCCACGATGTCGTTATAACCCATGGTAATGGGCCACAAGTAGGGATGATAAACCTTGCCACTGAAGAAGCCAATAAACAAATAAATACCCCAGAAATCCCATTTCCAGAATGCGGAGCAATGAGCCAAGGTTATATCGGCTATCACCTACAAAACGCCATTCAAGCAGAATTAAAAACAAGAAACATAAATAAAAACTGCGCTAGTATAATCACTCAAGTTTTAGTAGATAAAAACGATGAAGCCTTTAATAACCCAACAAAGCCAATCGGAAGCTTCTACACCAAAGAAGAAGCCGAAAAATTAGAAAAATCACAAAAGCAAACATTCAAAGAAGACGCTGGAAGAGGTTATCGAAGAGTCATCGCTTCACCAAAACCACTACAAATAATTGAATTAGATATTATCAAAGATATGATAGACAAAGGAAATGTAGTAATAGCCTGTGGCGGAGGGGGAATCCCAGTTATCAATGATAATGGAATAAAAGGCATAGATGCCGTAATCGATAAAGATAAAACAAGTGCTAAACTAGCCAAAGATTTAAACGCTGATCTATTAATAATTTTAACCGCCGTTGATAAAGTCGCTATTAACTACGGAAAAGAAAATCAAATAAACTTAGACACACTAACAACCACAGAAGCAAATAAATATATAGAAAACAATGAGTTCGCTCCTGGAAGTATGCTTCCAAAAATAGAAGCTTGCTTAGACTTCGTAAATAACACAAATAAAAAAGCCATCATCACATCACTAGATAAAGCCAAAGAAGCAATAAATAAAAATTCAGGAACAACCATAATAAAGGAGAATTAATATGACAAAGAAAAAAGAAGGATTCAAATTTGCCATCTCCGCTTTTACAATAATCCTAATTTTAATATGTATTTTGGCAATAATAACCCATTTCTTGCCAGCCGCTACCTTTAACGGAAAAGAAATCGTAAACGGTAGTGGAGTAGTAGGCGCCAGCCTATCAGACACACTGATGTCACCAATACTAGGATTCGCTAACGCTGTAGATGTTAGTATATTCATCCTAATATTAGGAGGTTTTCTAGCCATCGTAAATAAAACAAACGCTCTAGAAACCGGAATAACAGTTTTAGTAAAAAAACTAAAAGGTAATGAATTAATCTTAATTCCAATATTAATGTTCATCTTCTCAGTCGGAGGAACAACTTATGGGATGCTAGAAGAAACAGTTGGATTTTATATCCTCTTAGCCGCTGCTATGGTAGCCGCTGGTATGGACACCATAGTCGCATCCGCAATCGTTCTTTTAGGAGCAGGGTCAGGAGTCCTAGGATCAACAATTAATCCCTTCGCTGTCGGAGCAGCCGTTTCATCGCTTCCAGAAGGAGTAGTTGTAAACCAAGGCGCAATCATTGGACTTGGAGTAGTATTATGGTTAACTTCACTAGCAATTTCAATATTCTTTGTAATGCAGTATGCCAAAAAAGTCAAAAAAGATAAAGGTTCAACATTCTTAACATTACAAGAACAAAAAGCCATGGAAGAAAACTTTGGAACAAAAAAAGCTAAAGAACTAGAAAAAAAGCAAACCGATTTAACAAAATCACAAAAAATCACTCTAATCTTATTCGGCTTAACATTCCTAATAATGATAATAGGATTTATTCCTTGGGGTGAATTTGGTATAACATTCTTTGATAAATTTACCGGCTGGTTAACAGGATCAAGTTTAGGAAACTGGTATTTCTATGAAGCCGCATTATGGTTCCTAATTATGGCCCTTGTTATCGGTATTATCAATAGAATGAAAGAAAACGAAATCGTCGATACATTTGTTAAAGGTGCCGCTGACATGATCAGTGTTATCTTAATTATCGCTATCGCTAGAGGTGCAAGCGTATTAATGCAAACAACACATCTAGATAACTACATAATTTATAACGCTGCCAATATGTTAGAAAACGTTCCAGTTGCCGTATTCGGACCACTTAATTACTTATTACACATAGTACTTTCAATATTAGTACCATCATCATCAGGACTTGCTACCTTATCAACACCAATCATGGGACCACTTGCTGATACCCTAGGATATAGTGTTGAAGGAACCATCATGACAATGGTAGCCGCTAATGGACTAGTAAATCTAATAACTCCAACATGTGGAGCAATTATGGCCGGATTAGCCCTTGCCAAAGTAGACTATACAACATGGTTCAAATGGTCAATAAAAGTTGTTGGGACAATCGCCATCTTAAGCGTAATTATTCTTACAATTGCAATGATGATATTATAAACATAAAAATATGTTATTATGAATATGTCAAGGAAACTTGAATAAAATAAAAAAAAGGATACATTTGATATGCAAGAATCAAATGCTTTCCCACAATGGGTTGCATCTGAATCACACTATTGTGAGGTCAGATGCTTTTATTATTGAAAAAACTCCTGTGCATAATAAGTGCAATACACGTGCCGTGGCTTGACATTGAACAAACGATGTGCTATACTCTATATGAGGAGATGAGGATATGGCAAGTTTATCAAATAGTGTTAATATGACTATAAGAATAGACAAAGACTTTAAAAAACAAGTCGATTCACTATTTAAAAATTTAGGAACAAATACAAGCTCTGCAATTATGATGTTTTTAAAACAATGTGACAGAGAACAAGGACTTCCTTTTAAGCCTAATATGTTAGCGCCAGAACCAAGTAAAGAATTGTTAGAATCTTTAATGGAAGCTGAAGAAATTAGAAATGACAAAAATCGAAAAGGGTATGAGACTGTTGATGAGGTTATGAAAGCGTTAGAAGAATGATGACAACCACCAAAACTAAATATGCAGTAGATATTACTACAAACTTCAAAAAACAGTACAAAAAAATTAGAAAACAGGGTAAAGATATAACAAAATTTATTAAAGTATTGGAAAAATTATCCAATGGAGAAAAATTAGAAAGTAATTATAAAGATCACGCACTAATAAATAATAAATACTATAAAGATTGCCGAGAATGTCATATCGAGCCAGATTGGCTGTTGGTATATCAGTATCAAGAAGAAAAGTTAATATTACTTTTGGTGGGCACAGGTAGTCATAGTAATATATTTAAATAAGAGAAAATCTCTTGTTTTTTTGTAATAAAATCACCAAATATGAATATATATTACTAGGTGATAACATGGCAAAAAAAGCAAAAGAAAAAACAAAACCATCATTTTTCTCAAGATGTTTAAGTAAAGTATTAGTTTTAACCGTAATAACCTTAGTAGCCTTAATAACTTTAAAAAGCAATCCAAATTTAAGAAATACTGTATATAAAAAAATATTTCAAAATAACATGAGTTTTGCCAAAATAAACGAAGTATATAAAAAGTATTTTGGATCATCACTCCCACTAGCCGATAATGTAACTGCAAACACAGAATTAGTTTCGGCCGAAAAAATAGAATATGATGACATAAGCAAATATAAAGACGGAGCTAAACTAATCGTTAAAGAAAACTATGTCGTACCAGCCATGGATAGTGGATTAATAATCTTTGCTGGCAAAAAAGATGATTATGGAAACACAATAATAATTCAAAGACCAGATAACGTTGAAGTTTGGTACGCAAACTTAAAAGAAGTAAATGTTAGTTTGTATGATTATATCAAAAAAGGCGAAATAGTAGGGGAAGCAAAAGAAAAAACACTATATATGGTCTTTACTAAAGAAGGCAAGGCGCTAGACTATCAAAAATACATTTAAAATACATTTATTCTATTATATAACAGCCTTTATATGCATGATAACCGGCAATTTTAAAGGCTTTTTTATTTTCACAATCATTATATTAATACATGAACTAGGGCACATATTACCCGCACTTTACTATAAATGGAATATCGAAAAAGTATTATTATTACCCTTTGGAGCCCTGACACTATTTCACGAAAAAATAAATAGGCCACTAAAAGAAGAATTTATAATTCTAATATCAGGTCCCTTAATCCAAATAATATTTACATATTTAATAACACAAATTCATTACAACGAAGACATAATAAACTACAGTAACTTAATTTTATTTTTTAATTTACTCCCAATATACCCCTTAGACGGCTCAAAATTACTAAACATCATTTTAAACAAAATAACAACATTCAAAAAAAGCCATTTAATAACCGTATATATATCATTTTTAACCATAATACTATTAATCCTCAAAATAAAACTAAATTTAATCTTCCTTTTAATTATAGTATTTGTACTCATGAAAGTCATAGAAGAATTAAAAAACCATAACAATCTATTTAATCTATTTCTTCTAGAAAGATATACAAACAATTTCAACTTCAAAAAAAGAAAAACCATTAACAATATTAAACAAATGAAAAGAGATTATAAACATATAATTAAAAAGGATGGTAAATACCACACCGAAAAAGAAATATTAGGCAAAAGGTTTGACTTTAAAAAGAAAATATGGTAAAATTTTTAATTGTGTAGAGCCTCACTCTACAACCGCGCAGAGAAGGTTATAAAACCAAAGGTTACCTTAATGGCGAGTCTTAGATTATTAAAAGGAGGTTAGAAATATGAAAGCAGTTATCGAAACTGGAGGAAAACAATATTACGTTACAGAAGGTACAGAACTTTACGTAGAAAAATTAGAAGCTAACGCTGATGACAAAATCACATTTGACAAAGTTTTAATGGTAGATGGTCAAAGTGGTACTCCATATGTTAAAGGAGCAAAAGTAGAAGCTAAAGTTATCAAACATGGTAAAGCTAAAAAAATTACTATCTTCAAATTTAGAGCAAAGAAAAAATATCGTCGTACTCAAGGACATCGTCAACCATATACTAAGGTTGAAATTACAAAAATAGTAAAATAATGATAAAAATAAATATTAAAAAAAATCATATTGAAATAAAAGGCCACGCGATGTACGATGATAAAGGAAAAGATATCGTTTGTGCGGCCGTTAGTACGATAGTAATTACAACAGTAAATGCAATCATTAGATTTGATAAAAATGCCATTAAATATGAGGAAAAAGATGGCTTTATAAGTATCGATATATTAAAAGATGATAAACTTACTAACACGCTTATTTTAAATATGATAGAACTATTAAAAGAACTAGAATTACAGTATAAAAAAAATATCAAAATAAACGAGGAGGTGCAATAATGCTAGAATTACTAAAGTTAAATATCCAATTATTTGCCCATAAAAAAGGACAAGGTTCAACTAAAAACGGTCGTGATTCAGAATCTAAGAGATTAGGAGCCAAAGCTGCTGATGGACAATTTGTAACAGGTGGATCAATTATTTACCGTCAAAGAGGAACAAAAATTTATCCAGGAAACAATGTTGGAATCGGTAAAGATGATACAATCTACGCAAAAATAGACGGTATCGTTAAATTTGAACGTGTAGGAAGAGATAAAAAACAAGCAAGTGTTTATCCAAGAGAAGAAAAATAATTTTCTTCT